>JBNLCD010000636.1:0-3248 GCA_050303635.1 Anaerolineae bacterium | reverse complement strand
TAAAGGTATTGTACCGCTAGCCGCACGTGAACAACACGAAGTTATCACGCATGATGTTTTGCTTTCCGATACGCACTTGGCCAATCCAATTTTGCCGAATACGCGCTCTGAAGTTGCCTTCCCGATGATCGTTGGGGATCACGTCTTAGGTGTGCTTGACCTCCAAACTGAAACGGCTAACTATTTCAGCCCGGATGATATTCAAGCTTTCAAGACGTTGGCTGAACAAATTGCAATTGCGGTGCGGAATGCAAGTCTCTACGAAGAAACCAAGGAAGCGCAAGAAGAGGCTGAATTGGCAAACAGTGTGAAATCTCAATTCTTAGCAAGTATGTCCCATGAATTGCGGACTCCGCTCAACGCGATTATTAACTTCACCAAGTTTGTAGCGCGGGGTATGATGGGTCCGGTTGTTGACACCCAAGTTGAGACACTCACTAATGTTATTAACAGCGCGGAACACCTGCTGTCTTTGATTAATGACGTGCTCGACATTTCCAAGATTGAATCTGGCTCATTGACACTCTACAAAGAAGATAACATCGACATGGCTGAATTAATTCGCTCTGTCGAAAGTACAGCCAGAGGCTTATTGGAAAGCAAGCCAATTGAATTGAAGTTCCAAATTGACCCCGATATACCTCATGTTACGGTCGATTCGCAACGTATTTTGCAAGTGTTGCTGAATGTGGTTTCCAATGCTTGTAAGTTCACTAAAGAAGGCGAGATCAATATTATCGCCGGCCAAAAAGACGGTCATATAAATATTGTCGTATCTGACACAGGTCCGGGGATTGCACCCAAAGATCAACCGGCTGTATTCGAGAAATTCTCCCAAACCGAAACAGGTCTACGCCAAGGGGGCGGTACCGGACTCGGTATGCCTATTTCAAAGAGTTTGGTCGAAGCGCATGATGGCCGGATCTGGATTGAAAGCGAAGTTGGTAAGGGTGCAAGTTTCCACATCGAATTACCTATCGTCGAGGCTGAGGCAACGGATGCTGTTGCAGAAAAGGAAATTACCCAATGAACGAATATCCTGCCGTACTCTATGTTGAAGACGACATGATGAGCCGGATGGTAATGCAAACTCTGCTCAAGCAAGAGTTGCAACTCGCGAATGTTGTCATCTTTGAAGATAGCTACGATTTTGACACTAAACTCGATCAACTGGGTTTTACGCCAGATATTATCTTTCTGGACATTCATGTGCCGCCGTTGGATGGCTTTAATATGTTGGAAGTTCTGCGGCAACGCGATGATATTCCACAAGGTTGTCCCATTGTCGCGCTGACGGCCAGTGTGATGAATGAAGAGGTGGAACAACTCAAGACTGCCGGATTTAATGGCGTCATTCCGAAACCAATTGATATTGACACCTTTCCGGGTTTAGTTGAACGAATTTTGGACGGTGAAGCGATTTGGCGCATCATTAAGAAATAAATGAAGCGCGCATTAAGCAGTACAGGTACAAAGGTAGACTATGTCAGATAATACATTTAACTTTCTCGAAGGCAAGAAAATCTTCCTAGTCGAAGACAATGCTGGTAATCGGGCTATCGAGGAAATCTTATTGGAAAAACATGGCGCAAAAACAGCCATGGAACGGTGGGGGCGGGACACGATTCCACGTCTGCGGGCGGCTATGCCAGTGGATATCATTTTGCTTGATTTAATGTTTCCCAACAATATCACGGGCTTTGATGTGTTCAAGGAAATTCGTGCCTATCCTGAATTTAATCATATTCCAATCGTGGCCGTATCTGCCAGCGATCCGTCCAGCGCAATTCCGAAGACAAAAGAGCTAGGGTTTGCCGGTTTCATCAGCAAACCTATTCACATGGATAATTTTCCAAAACAAGTTTTACAAATTCTAGAAGGCGAACCCGTTTGGGTGGGTCGCTAAGCTATACACAAAAAGGACATAAAACGCATGACCCACGTATTACTCATTGACGACGATCTGAATAACTTACATGTATCAGAGGCATTGTTGAATGAAGCTGGCTACAGCTTCACTAGCATTCAAGATGCCACTCAAGTGCAAGATGCCTTGCCCGAAATCGGATTGATTGACTTGGTTTTGTTGGATTTGGAAATGCCCGATATTGATGGCTACCAAATGTTTGAACTTCTGAAGTCACAACGTGAGACCAATGAAATTCCGATTGTAGCCTGCACGGTGCACACGACCGAATTGGATACGTGCCGCGAAATGGGTTTTGATGGCTTGATCGCTAAGCCCTTGGATGCTGATCAATTCATTCAACAAGTGAACAAGATTTTAGGCGGTTCCCCGGTCTGGAATGCACGCTAGTCAAACAAGTCTGTTAAGCTAAAAACAAAAACCTCGTGACGAAGAGCTGTTCTCACGAGGTTTTTTTATCGTATAGGAAAGTATAAAAACGAGCGAAATATCTGAGGTCAGAAGCGATAGGTTGCGCCCGAGAAAAACTAATGCAGTCATAACGGAAAAAAGGATAGAAAACCAACGCTAAAAGAGAGTAATCTGGACGGTAACAGTTACTATCGAAAAAAATAGCCCAGGAGAATATCCTGGGCTATAGGCATTTATGTAAATCTTAGCTTTCGATAGTCTCTGCGTAGGTCATCGGACAGCCATCGAATACGACGACATAGGGTTTGCTGTTGTTTTCCCAGTAAACATCATAGTACCAGCTATTCACTTGAACTTCACCGCTAGTCAACAGAGAAACAATCACACGTTTGGCGTTGGCCAAAATTTTGTTCTCTGTGGGTGCGTCACCCAGATTACCCAGATTAACATCAAGTACGAGGAAACCCTTGCTCGTTTCAAGGTCAATTTGATAAATATGCAGGTGATCATTGATGCAGTACAGGACTACAGGCGGAGCACAATCGCGTGCAACATCATCATTCAAGCGGTTGTCTGTGAAGGCACAGCCAGGAGCATATACTGGCCCAAGGCATTCGATGTTCGTCGGCGCAACTAACAAATCCGTGGGGTTGCCCCAGGTACCTGGATCATCCCCAGGGACCTGCAAATCTAGGTTTTCCCACGATCCCGGCCCAGGAATGATGAAGGTGTACGTTGTGGCTCCGGGTCCCTGGGGATCAGTGGGCAAATTCGGCCCGTTGCCGTTGACGCGAATTGACAGATGCGTGCGACCGGCACCCACCGCCGCCACGACGTATAAATCCGTCCCCACGCAGTAGGCATCGGCAACGACATCACTAGACTGATGCGGGGCGGTAGACGCTGGTGG
>JBNLCD010000635.1:0-3249 GCA_050303635.1 Anaerolineae bacterium | reverse complement strand
AGTTTGCTCATTCCTTATTTTGAGGGATATTATATTACGCAGAATGTCTTGCCTAATAACAAAGAAAAAACCGTTAAATTGCTTACCCACGTTGTGTTAAATATATTAAATATTCCATAATCTATGGAGAAAAATTAGAGAGGAAATGCCAAGATGCCCGGACGATTTTTAGGTGGTATTGGTGCGCTTGTTTTTAACCCTGCCGATGACACCTATCTCTTGTTAAAGCGCGCCGCGACCAAAGACTTCGGCGCGGAAAATTGGGAATGTGTCACGGGGCGCGTTGATCAAGGTGAAGGGTTTGAAGAAGCCCTTTATCGTGAAATCCGTGAAGAAGTTGGGCTAGAGGTTCAACTTGAGTTTATCGTGGGAACCTCTCATTTTTATCGCGGCGAACCAAGTCCTGAAACTGAATTAATTGGTGTCATTTATGCCTGCTCCACGACCAATCCTGACGCTGTCCAAATTAGTGAAGAACACTCCGAATTTCGCTGGTTAAAAGTGGATGAAGCACTACATCTCCTCGATGAAACCCGTATCAGCGAGTCGTGGCTACATAAAACAATTCGTCGGACCGAGAAAATACGTCAATATTTTCCCCCTGAGCTACGTGATATTTATCGCTCTTGATCAGTTCGCTTCTCACTTGATTCTTCACCTATTCTAAACTAATTAACCGTTGTTCTATGCTACAATCGATCAGAAATCGGTGTCTCATGCTAACTGTAGGAGCTCACCCACTCGTTTACTGTATTGTAAAAGGATGAACATGAAATTTTCACACCTCGTAATACTAAGTTTAGTTTTGATGCTGGCGCTAGCTCCCACAGCGCTTGCTCAAGAAACCACAGCCACATCGCCACAGACTCAACAAGAAGATGCAACCACCCAAACCTGGGAATGGCCCGAATTTGGCTTAAGTTTAGAATATCCCGCCGATTGGCAATTCACCCTAAGCGCCGAAAGTGCTGATTTTGTGTTGTATGGCAATCCCGGTGAAAGTGGTAACTTCCCCTTTGTATCCATGCAATCCGGTAGTTATGACCCGAATGTGGAAAATCTTAATGATATTTTTGCTGAAATTGCAGGCGAAGATGCCGAAGTCAACGAGACTGAATTCGGTGGACAACCCGCTTGGCAATTTTCTTATAGTGATGAAGCGCAAACTATTAATTTCATCGGTTTTGGTGCCAGCGAAACGCAATTAGCAATGATTGGCTTTGTTGTGCCAACTGAGCAAACTGAAGAAATGACCCCGATTATGGATGATATCATTGCTTCCGCCACCCTCCAACCGCTCGAACTAGATACCGTCTTGCTGAACAGTCAACTGCAAGTTAACTATGATGATTACGGCATTATTGGCCTTGGTAATCCAGATGCGCCTGTCAAGGTATATGAATTTATGGATTTCTCATGCCCGCATTGTGGCAACTTCACCCATAGTGTAGACCGCATTGTTCAAGATTATGTAGCCAATGAAGACATTTTCCTTGAAATTGTTGTCCTCGATATTATTGGCGGTGAAGCTTCTGTTGTGGCGTCTACTGCCCAAATTTGCGCCATTGATTTTGGCATTGGTTGGGAAACCCATGAACTGCTCTTCTATGAAATTTTGTTCAGTGCCGATGATATCAGCTATACCGCTGAGGATATTTCAGCCGTAATTGAAGAAGCTGATTTAGGCGTCAGTGCGGATGAATTTGCTGAATGCATTGCGAATACCGATATCACTGAATACTCAGAATATACGTCCGGTTTAGCGCGTGATTTAGATGTGACCTCCACGCCTAGCTTATTATTCAGCAACCTGGATACAGAAGAAATTGACTTCATTCGTAGCTCAACTGGTGAAGCCTATCGTGGTGGCTTGCCCTTGTTGCTGGTCTATGATTATATCGACAGCTTATTACCTGAAATCGCTGAATAACAATAATTCGATCCAAATAAAAACAGGACTGCTCTTTTGAGAACAGTCCTGTTTTATTTTAGGGGAGTCTGATTTTAGACGTGAAGCAGGATACCATTTCCGGCAGGGTCATTGACAAGGATACCTTGTTCTGTTGCATTAAAGCTGATATTCGCGGCATTTAACCGTTCAGCTACAGCATCGAGCTCATCTTGGTTAGGCAAGTTGATGACATAGTATCGTAATCCAACACTGTTTTCGGGCGGGGTAGCGGCCCCAATACCTTGCCACGTGTTAATTCCCAGATGATGATGATAACCGCCCACGGCAAGGAAACTTGCCATATCACCATAGCGCATCATCATGTCAAATCCCAACACATCAATATAGAAGTGCTCAGCCGTTTGGATGCTGTCGACATGTAGATGAACATGTCCGATTTTTGTTCCGCTCGCTAATCCATCCCATTGAATATTATCCTCATTGAGTTCCGTCAGAACGCCATTAAGATCAAGCGCTTCTGTCCCCATGACAATCTCACCATTGGGTAATGTCCATTGATCTCGTGGGCGATCACGATAAATTTCAATACCATTACCATCCGGATCAGCCAAATAAATGGCTTCACTCACGGTATGGTCAGAGGCTCCTTGAATAGGTGTCTCGGTCACGGCGAATTGATATAAGACATGCGCTAAGTCTTGGCGCGATGGCACAAGTATTGCAAAATGATAAAGCCCCGTTTGCCGACGACGTAAGGGTGTTGCGCCGGCGTTTTCATACAATACGAGCAAGTCTTCAAGGCCTGCACCTAAATAGGCCGTGTTGCCTTCTTGTCGATGCAATTTGAAACCTAGCGAATTTTGGTAAAAGGCCAATGACTTCTCTAGATTGGTTACTGTCAAATGAACGGCACCAAGTTCAATATCCGGTGCCAAGGTGTTGGTTGTCATAGGTAAAATCCCTCTATTTTCCTCTTCTGATTATTGAAGTATATCATAAACGGACAACAGTCCGTATAAGAATTTGATAAGTAATTGTTAGAGATTATTCGGATAAATTTGTAGGCTAGTGGACACCCTATCCGAAGACCTTGACGTCTTCTTGTATAATGACCCGTTATCTTACTATATTAAAGGAAAATTCTATGCGGATAGAAGTATTAGGCTCCGGTGGGGCCATGATGACCCCCCGTCCATTTTGTGAATGTCCTGTCTGTGCGGAAGCACGAGCCAAAGGTGGCCGTTATGCACGTTTAGGTCCTGCCTATTTTGTGCATGATATCAAGCTTCTTATCGATACCCCTGAAGAAACAACAGTCATGCTCAACCGGTCCAATA
>JBNLCD010000634.1:0-3251 GCA_050303635.1 Anaerolineae bacterium | reverse complement strand
GGCATCTTGCCAACTATGAGTCGTAATGAAGCCAAGGCTCTCATTGAAGAAAATGGTGGTAAAGTTGTGGGCAGTGTCAGCAAGAAGACAAGCTACGTCGTGGTGGGTGATAAGCCGGGTAGTAAATTCACCAAAGCCCAACAACTTGAAATACCCATTCTCGATGAAGATAGTCTACGCGCCTTAGTTGACTAAAAAGTATCTGACCAATGCCCTGCATATTCCCAGAATCACCCTAAATTTTGGGAATATGTTTTTCTGTGCTTTTCCCCTTACACTTCTATAAGGAAAAATATCCTTATTCAGTTAGTTTTGCGTAACTGAAAAACATCCTCACACAACCTATCTAATAAAATAGAATGGATATGTGATTTATGCTAAACAAATTTTTATCCACTCGTAATTTGACCTATATTGTTGCCGGATGTTTTGTCGCTGTATTTGGCACAGCCTTTCTATTACCGCTGGCTGTAGATAACACATGGCTGATGATTGGCTTGTTAGTTGTGATGCTCATGATTTGTTTGATAGCCCTAGCCGCCATGTTTGGGATTATCATTATCCATATCAACAGTGAATTGACATCCAGCAAAATTCTGGTTGAGACAGTCCAGCACAATAATGCCGAAAAACCCGCTTCTATATGGCAAGCAATATCTTTTAAAGATGTTTGGTTACGTCCCGTATTGGGATTAATCCTACTTTCTTTTATCGTCATTATTATTTTATGGCTCCGCTTGAGTTTAACCTATACCTATGTGGCTTTTATTGTTGGGTTTGCGTTATTCACCCTCATTTTTCCCTTTATCGAATATTGGTTTGGCGACGAAAAATCGGATCAACCACTATCAACCTTTGGATTGCTCAAAAAAGGACTAATCAATCTTATTTCCTACAGCATTTTGATTAGCTTGTTATTGCTTGTGCAAAACTTTGATACGGTTACCGAAACGCTTGGTGGGTTTTCGTGGGGAACTTCGGATAGTATCGCGAGTTGGCCTGTTTATCTTGTTATGCTAATCATTCTCATCCTAACCGCAATGGGGCCATTTTATTGGGTGTATCGACCCTTTCAAAAAGCTAAATATGATATTGCTTTAAAGCGTTCTAAGTCTGCTTCTAAAATGGGAAGTATGTATGCAATCCTAGAGAGCGATATCCTCTTCCAAATGCGGCGTTATACTGAAGCTGATAAAGTCCTTCGCAAGCAAGTTGAAACCGGGCATATATTTGCGACTCAATACGAGTCCATGAATTTGTTAGGACTAGTTCAAATGGAGCTGGGAGATTTTGATGAAGCCCACCGGATTCTTGAGGGGGCCATTCAGATGAAACCTGAACGCGGTGAGGCGTATGATAGTTTAGCGGAAGTCATTTTACGGCAAAATGGAAACATGCAATATGCGCTGAGCCTTGCCGAGAAAGCTATTGCACTCAAAAAATCTTCGCTATTTGCCCGTCTTCTGCAAGATCAACACGCCTTAGCTATACATTATGCTAACCACGCATGGATTTTAGCCTTACTACATCGATATGAAGAAGCTGAAGAGAGTCTCCGCAAAACTAATAAATATCTACATACGGCTCATCGTCCAGCGCGCGCCGATTGCTATTTTCGGATGGGAATGGCTAATCAAGTGATGGGTAATCTCGCCGATGCCTCCCAGTACTTCCAACAAGCCATTGAGTTGAGTAATAATGGGCGGGTGGCTTATCTCATCCAAAATACTTTAAATAAAAACTAGATCATAATCACCAAAAATTGATTATTTTCTCAACTTTAGAAAATAATCGTAGGTTGTCGCCCGATTCGAACTCAATATAGGCATACTCCATAACCTATGGTAAAAGTAGGTGTTGTTTTTTCAGAATCCTAAACTTGGCAATTCTGTCGATTTGATAATCGGCAAATCTTTAAAATATTCTAAGGAGAATATCAAGCTTATGCGTGTTATGATTTTGGGTGGAGATGGGTATCTTGGCTGGCCCACCGCTATGTATTTCTCAAATAGAGGTCATGAAGTAGCTGTTGTAGATAATTTCATGCGTCGTCGGATGCATCTTGAACGTGGGTCCAATAGTTTAACCCCAATTAGTTCTTTGCACGAACGGGTCCAAGCTTGGCAGGAAGTCACCGATAAAACCATTACGCCGTATATTGGTGACTTGCAAGAATGGGATTTTACTTATCGTATTATTGAAGAATTTCGCCCCGAAGCCATTATTCACTACGGGGAAATTCCGAGCGCACCTTATAGCATGATCGATGTACATCACGCTGTAAACGTGCAAAAGAATAATGTCATCGGCACCTTGCACGTTCTCTTTGCCATGCGTGATTTGGTACCAGATTGTCACCTCATTAAGCTTGGTACCATGGGTGAATACGGCACACCGAATATTGATATCGAAGAAGGCTGGATTGATATCGAACACAATGGCCGCACCGATAGCTTGCCTTTCCCCAAGCAACCGGGTTCTTTCTATCACCTCACCAAAGTTCATGACAGCAATAACATCATGTTCACCAACCGCATTTGGGGTATCAAATGTACTGATTTGAACCAAGGTGTGGTTTATGGTATCGAAACTGACGAAGTTAACCTCGATGATCGTTTGTTAACCCGTTTCGATTATGATGAAAGCTTCGGCACCGCCTTGAACCGTTTCTGTGTGCAAGCTGTGGCGGGTATTCCTTTGACTGTCTTCGGGAAGGGTTCTCAAACCCGGGGTTACTTGAACATCCGCGACACCATGCAATGTGTGGAACTCGCGTTACTCAATCCGCCGGAAGATGGCGAACGTATGCGTGTTTATAACCAATTCACTGAATCATTCTCCGTCATGCAATTGGCCCAAAGCGTGCAACGCGCCGCCGCCAAGATTGGCATTGATGTTGAAATCGCTCACTACGAAAACCCGCGTGTTGAAAGCGAAGTTCACTACTACAATCCCAAGCACAGCAAATTGCTAGATCTTGGTTTGCAACCGCATTATCTTGAAGATTCCCTGGTTGAGAGCGTATTAAACCGCGTTGTTCAATTTAAGGATCGCATTGTGCCGGATCAAATCGTGCCGCGTATTCGCTGGTCAACTGGCGATAGCAATGATCAAGTTGATATTGTTGACCGTGAGCCCGCTGTTTCCGGTGACTAAAATACAGACTTAGCTAACTTAGTGCTAAGTAATTCGTTTTAAACACAAATCTCTACCCGTTTAATAACAATGGGTAGAGATTTTTTACATTATTT
>JBNLCD010000633.1:0-3255 GCA_050303635.1 Anaerolineae bacterium | reverse complement strand
GTGGGACAGTTGGCGCTATGTGGCGATTGCCCAAGATGGTTATGCTGATATTTCGCTGGCGACATTTTTCCCCGGTTATCCGTTGCTCATGCGGGTTGCGGATGAACTGATTTTCCGCTGGGGCTGGCCGAATATGAATTGGGATGATCGCATGGCGGCGGCAGGTGTTTTTGTGTCGGCGTTTAATTCGGCTCTCGCAACTGCGCTCATGTATCAATTCACAAAAGACCGTCTCGGTGAAGATGATGCGTTACGCGGCGCCTTCTATTTATTGATTTTCCCGACCGCTATTTTCATGGGCCAGATTTATACTGAATCGACCTATTTGGTATTCAGTTTAGCGGCATTGATTTTCACCTATCGTAAAAATTTCTGGGTGGCGGGCTTACTGGCCAGTTATGCGGCATTTACGCGTCCGACAGGCGTACTGCTCTTTTTCCCGATGGCCACCGTTTGGCTCGATCATTGGTGGCGGGGCCAAGATTTGCCGCGCCATTATTTATTAGCCATTGGCTTGCCTATTCTCAGCTTTTTTGGATTTAACGCGTGGTTGGGCAATCAAGGCCTGAATACGTTTCAGGCTCAACAAGATTTCGGGCGCTATTTTATGCATCCGCTGGCGTTGTGTATTTTTACCCAACAAATGGCATGGATGGGCACCGAAAGTGCAGGCTTAGTCACTGTGGGCTTGGATTTGGTGCTGACGCTCTTTGCGACTGCCCTCAGTATCCGCGAATGGAAATATCATCCGGGCTTGGCGTTGTATGGCTTGGCGGCGGTGTGGTTGCCGCTGGCGACAGGGCAATTGGTCAGCCAAAACCGCTATGTGTTGATTGTCGTGCCGATGCTCTTTGTGATTACCCGCTGGGGACGCAATCCGGTTTTTGATCGCGTCTGGACGGTGTTGAGTTTGTTGCTGTTGGCGTTGTATGCGATTTTGTATACCCAAGGCTTTTGGGCAGGGTGATTTGATCGAGAAAACAAAAAGTCCACGGGCATGCCGTGGACCTACGAAATTTTCGAGATGGGTAACGCTTAGGTTGCCCTTTTTTATTATTCGAGCGCAAAGGCGGAAATAACGGGTAGGGTTTCCGTTGGTTCAGGTGTTGGCGTCGCGGATGGCGTATAACTTGGCGCAATGGTCACCGTCGGAATTTCAAAGAGTGTCGCGGTGGCGGATGGCGTCAAACTTGGTCTCGACGGGTCATTCGTCGGCGAAGCGGTGATGGTGGGCGACGGCGTCAACGTGGGTGTATGCGAAGCCGTGGCGCGATAAGGTGTGCGTGTCGGGAAAACACTATCGATACACCCCGGTTCAAAATGATAATTTGCGCGCTCGTCGCAAGTTAGCTCGCGGACTGTCGTACTGGCATACAGTTGCTCAATTAAATCTTCGGGCAATTGAATGGTCCACCAATAGGCTTGGTGGTTGGTATCCATCATCCACAAACGATCTGTTTTACTTGTGAATATAGCGGTTTGCAACTCATCCAAGGGCGGAATATTAATGGCTGTTGGATAAACCACATCATACGTAATATCCCAGAGATGCGCGCCTTCCTCCGCATAAAAGACGACATTGCGACCCTCTGCCAAAAAGCCAATGTGCCAGTCACCAACTTCGTTAAAAAATTGGATCAGACTTGTATTTTCGGATTGGACATAGCGCCATGTGGCATTCCCGCTTTCACTCACGGTGACAAAAGCCCAATCATTCGGCACAAATTGCACATCCGTGAGTTGAGGCACATGGATATGCCGCATCAGGCTTTTATTCACCAAATCCCAGACATAAACATCGCCCGTTATGGTGGCCGTGATGCCCCAATTATGGTCATAACTAATCGCCACTTTTTTAATGGGATCATTGTGGGTCATGCCGCGATAACCAATTTCACCCGTGGTGGTATCCCAGACGATTAAATTACCATTTTCGGCAGTGCCGAGCACCGAGTGACGATCTTGGCTAATGGCCACATGGGTAATTTGCGCAGGATATTCTTCTAAATTGCGGATAAATTCAAAGGTGAGCATATCCCAGAGCTTGAGCGATTCGGTGCGACTAATCGTCACCATGCGGCTCCCATCTTGGGAAAAAACGATGCGCATCACACCGGCGGCATCATCTGACATGTCTTGGATGTAATCGCTTGTTGCGGCATCGTAGACGGCCAGCGTGCCATCTTCATGCGAAGCCACAATGGCTTTGCCATCAGGGCTAGCTTGGATGACATCCGCTTCGGGCAAGGCATAATGCTGGGGTTGAGCAAGGGTTTCCCAGCGAATCAGGCCATAATGATCTGAAACACTGATAATCTCATGTTGGGCGGTATTAATGCCAATATGGGAAATATAATCCCATGTTTCCAGCCCGACGAGTTGCGTCTCGCCCGTGATTAAATTCACTTGGGCGAATTGGCAGGTTTGATCACATCCGGCTATATAGGCCATGTGCCAAGTTGAGGCGATATTAACAGTCTGGGCGGAAAAATTAAGGACAGTCAAAAGAGATTGTGAATAATCATTGAAATCATGGCGAATCAAGCGACAGACTGTTTCGGTGCGTGTACATTCGGTGTGTAGAGCGTATTGACCATCGTCTGAAAAAGTCAGCATCGACACATAACTCCCCGGACTCGATTCGGTCGCCTCAGGTAAAGTGTCGTTACTGAGTTGCCCCATTGCAAAACGGCCATCTTCATAGCCAACCATGAACCAGTCATTATCAGGGTGAATGGCGAAACGCATCATGGTTTGATCGGGTGTTCCGGTAAGGCGTTTGGCAATTTCGCCAGATTCAATATTTCTCACCACCAAAGCCGATTCTTGACCATCAAGGGTTGTTTCCGCCGTCACAATCGACTGGCTATTCGGCATAAATGCGGTGCGGCTGACGGTTCCCTCTATTTCCCACGATTGGGCCAGTTCAGCGGTGGCTGTATCGATGACAACAATTTGATTCGCAGTAGTGCGTATCAGTAAATAGCGATTATCCGTGCTGAACAGCATCTCGGTCAACGTTACGGAGGCATTGAGTGGATAAGTTTGGGGTGTTGCATTGAGTTCAGCCGTGGCCCAAATATTGATAGATTGCTCGTTCGCTAAGGCGAGGTAGCTGGCATTGGGGCTAATGCTCCAAACTTGGTTGTCAGTATGGGGTGGTTGGATACCCTCAAATTGCGGCAAGGGATAATTAGCCAATAAATTAATAGCCTCAACTGCTTCCGGCAAGGGTGGCATATCAAAGCGATAACT
>JBNLCD010000632.1:0-3259 GCA_050303635.1 Anaerolineae bacterium | reverse complement strand
CAGCAAAGAAGCGACCATCGTCCCGAAGTCATCATAAACTATGCGTTGGTCATCGGGTAATGCCCCTTCAGTTACCCAGAAACCAGCTGAACCGGCTTGGACACCCAACAGTAGATCTTCGTCAGCGGCCATTTCGTCAAGCGTAGTGAAACGGTCCTCATCAATCCGGACGAGTAGATATTGATCGAGATTGATATAGGGATCGCTGAAGTCGACAATTTCCTTGCGTTCTTCAACAATACTAATCCCGGTAATCCCCATATCATAATCACCTTGACCAACAGCCGGAATCAGGGCGCTGAAGCTGATGGTTTCATAAGTGAGCGTGCAATTCAGGCGAGAACACATCTCATTGAGGAGATCATATTCATAACCCATCACCTCGCCCGTATTGGGATTTTCGAATTGGAAGGGGGTGTAAAGATTTTCGACAGCCACCACAATTTCCTGACCACCCAGATCAGGCAAATCGGTATACACTGGGTCTTGCGCAGACGCAGGAGCTAAACTCATGATTACTAAAATAGCTAGAACAAACAAAACAACTAATTTACGATTTTTCATCAACAAGCCTCCTTGTTTATGGACCAAGCTTTATTTTAGTAATGATGAAGTTTAAAAGCAAAAACTCCTTGATTATGTACTCTTGTTAACTATATTGAACTTTTATGACCTCTTGACATTCTATTTTAATCTCTATTATACTGTTTTGAGCATGAAAAGCGACGAGGCAGCGATTGGCATCATCTTCGACAAGAATTTAACACAGCCCTAACGATTAATTGGCCTAGTTATGGCATAATAGGGCGATATCATGATGTTACTCTGCATGGGTAGCACAACATTGAAATGAATTTGAGCAGTTGTGACAATAAACCAACTGACAGAAATTGGAATGAGTAACGAGAACCAATGAATGAAAAATCAGCGAGAACTCTTGAGTTCCCCAAAATCTTAGAGCAACTTGCCAAGCAGACTTCATTTTCGGCAAGTCGTGAATTAGCGCTTGATTTGCAACCAACCGCAGATATTGATGCGGCGCGTCAGTTGCAAGATGAAACGACCGAAGCGCGGAATTTGCTTCAATCCAAAGCAAATATTCATTTTGGCGGTATTTATGATGTGCGGGCGGATGCCTTATCCTGTTTACGGGGATTTGTGCTTGAACCCAATGTGCTCCTCAATGTTTTGAGTACAATGCGGCGGGCCACAACTCTCCGGCGGATTATGACCCGCCTTGGCGCAGAATATCCCATCCTCTCCGAAATTGCCGATCAACTTGAAGAATGTCCGGCTCTCCAAGAAAATATCGAAAATACCCTAAGTGATACTGGTGAAGTTAAAGATAGTGCAAGCGTTCGGTTAGCGGTTATTCGACGCGATATGAAAATAGCGTTTGACCGTTTGCAGAGCAAAATCAACAATATCGCAACCAGTCAATCGAATGCTAAATACATGCAAGAACCGATTGTCACGCAACGAAACGGGCGTTATGTCATTCCGCTCAAGGCTGAATTCAAAGGCCGGATTAAAGGTGTCGTGCATGATCAAAGTTCCAGTGGGGCAACGCTCTTCATTGAGCCATTGGCCACGGTTGAACTCAACAACCGTTATCGTGAACTTCAACTCGAAGAAGAAAATGAAGTCCGGCGCGTCTTGGCGGCATTATCCGAAATAGTCGGTGACGAATCCGAGGCCATTGTCATTACTGTTGAGTTACTGGCCTATATCGATTTTGTCTTTGCGCGGGCTAAATATGCAGACACAATGGATGCGCAACCAGTCGAATTGCTACCAATTGAAGCATCCGACGACATAAATCACCCCGGTAGTGTTATCCGCCTCCACCAAGCCCGTCACCCCCTTCTTGATCCACACCATGTTATGCCCATTGATGCAGTTCTAGACGAAGAAACCTTTATTTTGGTCATTACTGGCCCAAATACAGGTGGTAAGACGGTTACCCTGAAAACCATTGGTCTATTAGCTCTGATGTCACAATGTGGCTTGCACTTGCCCGTTGACCCCGGTTCCTCGATTTCCCTATTTGAAGATGTATATGCCGATATTGGTGATGAACAAAGTATTGAACAATCATTGAGTACTTTTTCCTCCCATATGACGAATATCATTCAAATTTTGGAATTAGCGAATAGTCGTACTCTGATTATTCTCGATGAACTCGGTGCAGGTACTGATCCTGTTGAGGGGTCAGCGTTGGCGCGGGCAATTTTGACGGAGCTTCATGAACGTGAAGTCACGACCCTGATTACAACCCATCATCCTGAACTCAAAGTATTCAGTTATGAACGGCATGGTGTACGGAATGCGAGCGTGGAATTCGATTTAGAAACGTTGGCACCCACCTATCGCTTGGTAGTTGGCTTACCGGGTCGTTCCAATGCGTTGGCTATTGCCACTCGTTTAGGATTGCCAGCGACCATTATCGAAAAAGCACGCGGGATGGTTACCACGGAAGAACTTGAAGTAGATGACTTGCTCGAAGAAATCCGTAAAACTCGTGAAGATGCGCGCTTAAGCTATGAACGCATGAAAGACAATGAACTGGAGTCCAACGAACTCCGGCGTGAATTGGCTGAACGGATTGATACCATTGAAGATGAACGGTATCAATTGCTTCAAGAAACACGCGCACGTGCTGACCAAGAAATTGAAGATTTGCGCACTGCTATTCGTGATATGCGCCGTCGTTTACAATCAGCGGGTCAACCGTTAGAGGTCATCAATCAAATCAGTGGTTATGCCGATCGCCTCAGTGCCGATATTGCCCAAGCACCCGAAAAACTGGAACGCTATGACGAAAACGGTAAAGATCGCACGCCGCGATTAGGTGATCAAGTGTGGCTGACCACACTGCGTACCCAAGGTGAAGTGACCGAACTTGGCGAAAAAGATGTTGAAGTTATGGTCGGGAACTTGCGCGTACGGGCAAAATTTGACGAAATTGAATTCCGGAATCGGAATGAACGCCGCAAAGAAGATGCAAAGCAACGCCGTCAAAAAGAACGTATGATTTCCACACCTAAAGCGAAGTCACCCGGCTTGGAGCTAGACTTACGTGGGTCACGGGTAGATGACGCCTTACCTAAGATTGAAGAATATCTGGATGCGGCTTATCTATCTGGCTTACCCTTTGTGCGCATTATTCACGGTAAGGGTACGGGTGCTTTGCGCAATGCCATCCGCGACGAATTACGCCATCATCCGCTGGTATCTAAATACCAGTCAGGAACTGAAA
>JBNLCD010000631.1:0-3263 GCA_050303635.1 Anaerolineae bacterium | reverse complement strand
GTGCGGCGCGCCAATCTCGAAGGCTATACAGATGAGATTGTGGATGGTTTCCGTGATCGTTTTAACGCCATTTTGGTTGCCGCTAAAGAAGCCGATACCACCTCTAAACTTGAACGCTTAGCTGTGGATGCCAAAGGTGCGCTCGATGAACTCGATGCCATGCACATGGATATCCTGAAGAAGATGCGCGAAGGAACGGGTGGGTTTGATCTCCAGAGTATTGATGAGGTGGCGTCGATGGCCAAGGCGCAAGCCCGCTTGATGCAAGCTAAAGATCACGCCATGTATCTCTTAGCACTGGCCATGCAACCCACGGGTAAAGAAGCGGCCAAAGCCGGAGCCAGCGCCGACGCGGATGATGAGTAGATACAGTGCTATCAGGTAAATTTCATTTTGCCTGATAGTTTCGTGCATCCATTAAATTTAGCGATCCAAAAAGGTAAAAAATCATGCCAAAAGTTCAGCTCAACGATACTGAGATTTTTTATATTACGACTGGCGCAGGATTGCCTTGTTTAGCGATGCATGGTGGCTTAGGTTTTGATCACACCAATCTCTATCCGTGGCTTAATCCACTCGGCGACCTACTCGAATTAACCTACTACGATCACCGTGGCAATGGCCGTTCGGGACGCCCGGCTAAAGAGACGATGACGCATGCACAGTTTGCGGCAGATGCCGTTGCTTTAGCTGACCATTTAGGACACGAGAAGATAGCCATCATCGGATTTTCATACGGCGGTTTTCTGGCCTTAGAATTCGCTCTGCGTCATCCTGAACGCCTCAGTCATCTTGTTCTGCTCGATACGGCACCCCAAGCACCGTCAAATTATGGTGATGAAATCAGTGCAAATATTGAACGCATGAATCCCAGCGCCGAGATTCGCGAAGTGTTGGCGGAAACGTGGACGACAGACGAAGAGATGCGTGAGCGGTTTCCGATTATGTGGCCCTTATATTTCAAGAATTATGATCCAGCGGTTGCGGATAAACTCCTTGAAAATTGTATTATGTTAGTTAACGGTAATGCCCATGAAGGTGAGTTAGCCGCATTTAATGCCATTCCGCGTCTCCATGAAATTGACGTGCCAACGCTCGTTCTTGCGGGGCGTGAAGATTGGGTTTGTCCACCATCTCAGGCCCAAATTATGCACGAAGGCATTCCGAACTCAGAACTCGTTATCTTTGAAGACAGTGGCCATCTGCCTTATATTGAAGAAGCAGACAAATTCTTTGACGTTGTCCGGACTTGGTTTAAACAATCAAGTCAATAAAATTTTTACATGGTCATGGTTAGCATTATTGGATCGGGTTAACAGCGTTCAGTTGCGCTGATTTTAACGCTCAGCTTATAATGTCTAAAGTGCTATTTATCGCCTTCTGCTCAATCTATTGAGGATGTTCATGCCCCGTATCTATTTAAAGAATTTTCTGCAATATCAACTTGGTATTCTGGTTGCTTTTTTTTTCACGGCTGTGGTGATGGTGAGTTTTTCGATGGCGGCGTTGTGGCAAAATATCACGGCGGATGACCTGATTACGATTTCTCCGGTGTTTGTGTTCTGTCTGGGGCTATTTTTGATTTTTATGGTGCTGATTGCTTTCAGCCGCACCCGCGAAAACAATCGCATTCAAGCGATTATCAATGACAACTGGATTGTCTGTGATCAAGTGGATAACCCGCATGTCTGGCAAACCAGTGCCATTGCCTATTGGCAACGCTATCGGGCCAGCCATCCGTTCCCCAAATGGCAAATCCTAACGCTGACGGTTATTATGGCGGGCATGACGATTTACATGTTTATCACCACTCGTCAATATGATCCCGGTGCCACTTCCCAAATTCTGATCATGATTCCGATCTATTTTATTTTTGTCGGTGTGGTATTGGGCTGGAATTATCTGATTTTCTGGAAATTCCAGCGGCTCCATCGACATCACCAAAGTTTAGATATTCCCCGTATTTATATTGGGCCTAAAGGGATTTATAGCGAATTGACGGGGTATCAAAATCTGAAGGAATTAGCCTATGCGAAAATGGTCAAAGCGCCCAGCCCGCAGGTTGATTATTACACGCAGTCCTATAAATATATGCATCCGCAGGAAGCACTCGGTTTCGCGGAATTGGATGCACATATTTTAAAGCGAGGCTGGGGTTTGCTTGAACTCAAATTTTTGCGCAAAGTCCGCGCCGGACGGCATGGCACCTACGAATATCCGTTTTATCTGTATGTGCGGATTCCGCCCCATCAACGTCAAGACATCAAAGATGTTGTGCGGGATCTCAATAAGATCGCGCCACCGCGCAAATCACCCACGGCGGGCATGCCCTATATGAAATGATGATAACCATAGTCTGTTGCTGTAGCAGACCGTTTTACACATCAAAGATAAACAGGGTCATATGCTCTAATTGCGGTTCGTTAATTTTGGTAAAACCCAACTGTTCGGCAATATCTACCACGACGGACGGTTGCAGGCGATGATGCATCGGCGGGCCCATTTCTTGCTCTTGATAAGGCCATTCCAGAACAGCAATGCGTTGGCGCGTTACGCGTTGGGCTTCCTGCAATGCTTGACGTAAATCATCCGCTTCATGCAAAACATGCCCTAGAAACACGAGGTCAAATTCATCATTGGCGTACGGTAATTCCTCCATTTTGCCGAGACGAAAATCACCAGCAGGCACATGTTCACGCGCAATTGCCAGCAAATCTTCACGCAAATCCAGCCCCGCGACTTGCAGATTTTTCTGGGCGAAAGCCTCGGCAAATACACCGGTGCCGGTCCCCACGTCCAAAACCTGTGTTATGTCCGAGCCTTCTAAACATAACGTAACAACTTGATCTACCTGTAAAAGGGCTAAGCGTTCCGGCGAGCGTAATTTATCGGCTTTTCCGCCATACCGTCGATCATGATTAGCATGATTATCGTGCATCGATTTACCTACTTTCTATGTATATTTTTTGAACTGGTATTCCAAAGTATAGTCGTGTTCAATCGTCGTTGAACAGCCTCACAAAATTTGATAGTGGAGACTGTTGGACTGATCATGCTGATTAAGCAACGGATTGGATAATGAAGTTTAACTAAATAATCTGGATTACGGAATGAACCCCCTCTGTCGCTAACGCGCCATCTCCCCCATACATGGGTGAGAATGGATGGTACTCAAGCCCGCCTCCCCTGTGTTCGGGGGAGGTGGTCGTAGGCCGGCGGGGGTAGTCAATAAATGAGTTGAGTCTGTACCCTTAGAATTGGAT
>JBNLCD010000630.1:0-3271 GCA_050303635.1 Anaerolineae bacterium | reverse complement strand
CAATTGAAAAATTATTATTGGATGAGCTTGTCGAAGTTTGCGCCAAGGCAACACTCAACGGTAGGCTCAGCAAAAGAGCGGTCCAAGCTAATAAGAGTAGCGTCCGAAATTTTCGATTGAACATTGAAGATCCATCCCGTCTCACACAAAGATATACATGCTACTTAAACTATAGCTTTATCCCATTCTTCCAGCAATCAACTTGCGCAAACTTCTCGACTAAAATCAGATTATTCTAATTTCCCAAAACGCATCAAAATAGTGTGGCTGGGTAAATCACTGGGCAATTCGGGCAAAGTTTCATCATCTTTCTGTAAAAAGTTGATGGCATCTTCCACACGGGCATAATGTCGCGCATGGCTTCCAAAGAGTTGACCAATGGTGGCGGCCACTAGTCTTACTAAGGAACTATCATGCACGGAGACAACCCAGCCAAGTTGTGTATTTTCCGTCAGAGATTTGGCCATATCACGCAATTTCAATATATTGGCCGGGGCGTTTTTAAGATATTGGGCATCATAAATAAAATGAACCGGATCTTCATGGCGAATGCCGGCCAACAAATTCATCACATAGGTATGGCCGTCTTCAATTTCAGCCTCAGTTAGATTACCGCGCAAACGTATAAAAAGGACGCGTTCGGGGTAATACCACATAATTTCACTAGACATGGGGGTTCTCCTCTCAAGCTAGAGCGATTAAGCAAATTATAGACGGTTGAAGCCGAGTTTCGCCACGTAACGCCACAAAGCTTTATGCTTCTAGATATCTGTCCATAATATAAATAAATGCTGAGAGTTCATTGACCTTGTCCAATCTAACCCGTTACCATGTGAAACGATTTAGCTTCTAACGACTGGAGAATATCAATTGATGACCTTTAAAAATGGACTTTTACTGATCGTTTTATTGCTGATTGTAAGTATCGGTCTGGTGGCGTGTAATGATGATAAAGATGACTCCTCTGAGGATGAAACATCCAACCCGGTAAGTAGCATCTCTATTCCGATTGATGTTCTGACGGGTGATAATTTGCTACAGGGGCAAGAGCTCTATAACCAACACTGTGCGGAATGTCATGGCGAAAATGGCGAAGGCGAACAGCCTGATCCGTATGCACCGGGTAGCGCGCCACCGCATGATGTAACGGGTCACACTTGGCATCATCCTGATCAAGTTAATCTGAGCACGGTTTTGAATGGTGGGGCCACCATGTCCGGATTTAATGAAAAATTATCAACGGATGAAGCGATGCTTATCTTGGGGTATATCAAGACCTGGTGGGGCGAGGATGAATTAGAAGTTCAACGGCAACGCACCGAAGCATTTACCGCTAGTCAATAATCAGTAACTTCAATTAGGTGAAACTTTGCTAAAATAACGCCCTGATGAAATTGAAGTCTATACACTAAAAAGGAACCGGCTGGGATGTCTGCTAATGAACGTCTCCACAATTTTTTAGATCGCAAGTATCCTGTTGAGAATCCAAAAGTCGTCTTGGTAACGGGAGCGACCAGTGGCATCGGGTGGGCAACAGCAGTCTTACTGATGGAGTTGGGTCATCATGTAGCCGCCATTGGTCGACGCAGGGAACGTTTGGACGCGTTAATTAACGAGACGCAAGGGATGTTTGGTGAATTGCTGGTGCTTCAAGCTGATGTAACTGACCCAAAATCCATACGCAAAGCGGCGGCGGAAACACTGGCTCATTTTAATCGCTTGGATGTGCTTGTCGCGAATGCTGGGATAGGGCATCGTGGACGGATTGTTGAATCCGATTGGACTGATATTGAAACTGTTTTACGCACGAATATTGATGGCGTTCTGCATAGCGTCCGCGCTTGCGTACCAATGATGCGCGCGGGTGGTGGTGGTCAAATCATCACCATTAGCAGTGTAACCGGGCCTGTGCCAACACCGGGAGCCGCTATTTATGGTGCGAGTAAGGCGACGGTCGACTCATTAGCGCAAGCTCTGCGCGTTGAATTGAAACAGGATCATATCGCCGTTACCAATATTCTCGTTGGTCAAACACACACCGAATTTGCCCAAAAGCGACTGGGTCACGCTGGACGAGTAGCCAGTAAATGGCCAACAATGGAGCCCGGTCAAGTTGCGGGGGGTGTCATCCGTGCGATGACAACTCACCAACGCACTTTAATTTTGCGCTGGCCAGACCGTTTACTGGTCTTTGCGGGTCGGTTTTTCCCATGGATAATGGATCGGGTCATGGCCAAGATCTACTTGAAAGATTAGCTGATACTTACGCCTCTTGTTTGCTTAAAAGACTTATTCGTGCGCGATAATTTAGCCGACTAAAGTGTTTAAGCTTACTATACCTGCCAGTTATTTTTTATGTATAAAGATTTTTTGTAGGTTAAGATGTGACAAAATAACGAGGATTGTGTTAAAATTAGTCTGGGTAGGAATTAGGTTTGAAATAAATTTCATTGCCATTTCAATATGATAGGCTATTGCATAATTTTTATGTGGAATAGATTGGTTTGCATTGCCGAGTAATAATCATATATCAACAAAATTCATGTTGATTGTCTTTATCGTTTTCACAAATTTTTTACATTAAAATTGTTTATCTTTAGAATAAACTGAGCTATGCTTAGATGCAGTTAGCAAAAATTAAGGAAGTATTTATGGGAAATACCACAATCAGTTGTCCAAATTGTGAAACAGAAAATCACTCAACCGCCCAATTCTGTTCTTATTGTGGTTTGTGGTTGCAAAATTTTGAAACCCATAAAACTTTCAGTGGACAGCAAGGCACTGCCTTTAAAGCTCATATTGAAGAAATTGTACAAAGTATAGAATATGCAGAAGTAAAAGCACCTGATCTTGAATCAGGCATGGTTGCTTTAGTCCCCGTTAACATGGACAGCCTTATCAAGCTTCAGTTCAACGAACCAATTATATTAGGACGTGATACGGGTGAACGAAGCATCGATAGCCCCCTAGTTGACTTCAATGATTATCGAGGCTATATGATGGGTGTATCACGTCAACATGCTAAAATTATTGGTGATGCTAAAAGAGGCTACCAAATTGTTGATTTAGGTAGTTCAAATGGCACTTATGTTAATGGTGAAAAACTACAGCCCCAAAGCCCCAAACTACTCGCAAACGGTGATCAAGTCCTCTTAGGTCAATTGGAATTACGCTTCTATTTCAAATAATTAACCTATAATACGCAGAGTTTCTTGGCGCAACAGATTGACGTTAAAGGGTTTGCTAAAGCATCCATCTGCGCCAAGTTCTT
>JBNLCD010000629.1:0-3276 GCA_050303635.1 Anaerolineae bacterium | reverse complement strand
TGAGGAGCCAAAAAAATTTTTTAACACACAAAATTTTATAACCCTAAATCAAACAGGTAGATAGAGGAATCCTACTATGAGCAAGCACGTGTTGCATCATTCATCCCAGTCCACGCCTGATGATGAATCTCTTATACAGAATAAAGCTGATTCGCCCTCCGCGTTTTACAATCCCGCTGATCGCTTAACCCCCAATAAAATGCTATGGTTACAACGTAACGTCGGTAACCGCACCGCTCGAAAAATGGTGACTGCCCATCGCACTAAACAAGCTTCTGTCCAAAGGCAAGCTGATGAAGAAGGCCTTGAAGGTATTGCTTTTATGGCATATCCAGAAACAGCGACTGAAGCGGCTCAAGAAATGGGTAATCGCCGTGAATCTTCTGGACAAACAAAGTCAGGTCAGACAAGTCAAGCCGCGCCAATTCAGCGTGACCTCGATTTATCAAGTGTTCGTTTTGCGCCGTTACCCGATATCAATTTAAGCGTCGTGCCGTTGGCCCCTCTCAATGTACACGCAACGACCTTAATGGAATCTATTCGTGAAGCCGGTGCACTCTCTTCCTCGGTCCAAGGTTCAGTCAGTTACCTCAACTATGGTGCCGAAACGGGGGAACGCGATCTCGGTGCCATTCGTGAGGTGCGGGACACCTTAGGTCGCCGCGCCCGTAGTGATGGCGATTTACGAGAAGCAATGGAAAGTTTTGTCTCGGCGAACCAAGACATGAGTGGGCGTGTCCATGATTTAAGAAGTACGATGTCCGGCGTAGCTGAAGCCGCCCATGACATGCATCGTGTCGTTGTGCAAGGCCAAGCCTTGACGGCGGGTCGTGAAGTCACCGCCGCCCAAGGGGCAGTGACTGCGGTTGAAACACGGATTGAAACAGCTAAAAGTCGTGCCGAAACTGTCGTAGATACTGCCGCCGAACTTTTACAAGGGAATTGGACGGATGCTATTGTTGAAGTCGGTAAATTCTTAGGTAATGAATTGCTTGGCGCAGGTATTGACGCGGCGTATAGCGAAGAATTACAAGCGGCGCAAGCTCAATTAACTGAAGCTCAAAGTCGCTTGCAAAGTTTAGAAGATGAAGCGCAAGCCGCTAATCTCTCACGGGCAACAGCCGGCTTAGAACGGGCCAATGCACAAGCTGAACGTGCCAAATCCGACTTAATCGCCCTCGCCCGCCGTGCCGATCGAGCCCAAACCAACCTATCAAATATTTTGGACCGCATGGGAATGACGGAAGCCGTTGACGCGCTAAATGCACGGTCTTCCATGATGGGTACCACCAGCAGTGCCATTTCTGAAATGCAACAATATCAAGACAAGGTCGAAACTGTTAAAGAACAAAGTACCCAAGTTAAAGAAGATAACCAAATGGTGATTGATTTTATTCTGTCGCCGGGTGGTGAAAGTAGTTTCCCCGATAGCGAATTCCGCTTAGCGTTATTCTCACGCGCCGATATGAATAAATCCTCGGCCCGTCGCGTTGAGGAATGGGCGGATGCTGAGCCAGATAATATTGCCGCCTTGCGCCAACAATTGCAAGAAGGTGCCTTCCTGACTGACTTTAATCAGATGGTCACCGAGATTGATCAATCATTAAGTACATAGATATTTTTAACCCAAGTGAGTAGATTTGTATTGAACAGGCTAGGCTAAATTTCACCTAGCCTGTTTTTGTGTTGAGTGGAGACGTTGCCACCAATGCGGGAGATTTTCATCAAAGAAAGCCAGCCGTTGCGGGTCAAATTGCTTATTCAGTCGCTGGCCGGATCGATCTAAAACCCACGTCATCCATGATTCGGCAAAATCCTCGAAGTGATCCGTTGCACCATAGTGTGACGTGCTCATGCCCGGTTGATAACCACTGCCCCGCACCGGATTGAATCGCTTGCTCTTGAGGAAATTCCAGCCGCGTGTTGCAATACAATATCCCCACAACCATTTGTGGCGCTGACAGGTTTGCTTGTTATCCACATAGTGTGAATGGGTGATGTGCATGAGGTGTGTACTTGGATTCTTGAGGTTATCCAAAGTTGAACGGCGATACGTTGAACCCAGCTTAAAATCCAGCCGATGCCCGAATTCATGAATAACGAGCGATGCTGAAAATTTAGGCGCAAAATAAATGGTATGGCCCTGCCAACCCAATATGCCCATGGGTGGCACCATCGCCGCCGAATGACCTGCTCGCAAGATATATCCTACAAGTGAATAGCGCGTGGTTAGCCGCAATATTGTTTCACCCAACAAATCCACGACGGCAGAACGGGGTAAATCGAGCGTTTGGCAGGCGGCTTCAATCATTTGGAGAGCTTGCTGGAGGCTCGCCAAATCTTGTGCTAGCCAGTCATCCCGCTGACTAAAATGAATACCATAATTTGCCGTAATCGTAGACTTAATCATAGTTGTAAATTCGAGGGGATAGCGCACTGGCACTATCCCCTTCATGCTTAATTTAGTTGGTTGCCGCCCAATAGGTGCCGGCTTGACTTTCACCCGTCCAGCCCACGGTGCCATAATAATCCACCAGCCACCAGACAATATTTCCCTCGCCACACACCGGACCATCGAGCACGGTAAAAGTATCACCTGCCGGAATGGACCCTATGCGCAGGCTATCTGGATTTTGCGACGGGCGTTTGGGTAGACTGTTGAGCGCATTCCGATCACCGGGTAAGATGATCGCGCGATAGCCAACTAGCAAGCGTGGCGCGAGATAACCCCCACAATTCGCCCCCGTAAATGTGGCATTGATGTAACCCTGTGGCGCTAACCAATATTCAGTGGCATTACTTTCGGCGGTCCACCCGATAATGCCATAATAATTCACTTGCCAATATACAAAGCCATCCGCGCAAATAGGTCCACTCATGACGTAAAAATAACCGTAGGGCGGAATGCTTCCGACTTGAGCGGCAGACACCATCGGTGAACTGCGAATCGTGTTCGGGTAGTCGTCAATGACAATGCCGCGCACGCCCGCATAGAGTCGGGTCGGTAAACCCGTGACACACGTGCTACCCGGTACTGAGACACTCTGCGGCGTTATCGGGACAGCGGTCGGGATGGTGGTCGGAACTGGCGTAACTGTGATATTCTCCCAGAGTTCTTGATACAGTGTTTGCGTGAATTCATCTAACGATGCATATTGACCCGCTTCCAACGTTCTGCCGGGAGCACTATACAACAACGAGTTGCCTGCATTACCAACAATACCCACATATTGCTGAGGCAATATACCCAGAAAGTTCCCGTTTTCATCGACTTGA
>JBNLCD010000628.1:0-3280 GCA_050303635.1 Anaerolineae bacterium | reverse complement strand
GAAATTGATGCCAGTGTTTATAGCGCAGTCGTTGCCCCTGATGCCGGCCAATACGACAAAATTGGTCAAGTCCGCGTCACAGCACCGGGTTCTGCAATCTATGAATCAGCGGCAGGCAATGTGGTACGCGATGACAATGGTCAAGAAATTTGGGTACCCAACCCCACCGCCGACAATCCCAATGAAGATACCTATGATGTCCTCAGTCAAGTGGATATCGATGGCACGACATGGGTCGAAATTTTCCTCGGCAACAGTTTAGCGCCAGTCTGGTTGCCCGTGGGTGGCTCCGTCAGCCCGATTTACTAGGAATATGCATAAGACACACCATAAAATCCCTTGCAATTGCGAGGGGTTTTATGTTTCAATCTGCCTAAGTTAACGCGAGTTTTGGTTTAATTTTGGGTGCGAAAGTGCACGATTGTTAAATTGTTTCTAAGGCAAGGGTCTAAAGCCACCTTGTTATAACTAATTTGGAGTTACCGGACCAACTCAACCCTAGATTATGCCTTTAACAAGGGTCTTCAGGCCCTTGATTATCCCAAACTCATGTTAAGTTAATTTATATAATCTCAGCCACGCGCCAATTTATCAAAAAAAGAGAGACAGCATGAAGAAAATTCTGAGTTTGACTATTTTATGCGCGATTGGTTTCGTCATGATTGGTCTACCCATGGCCAGCACGCAAGCCGCCGTAGTGCACACCAATTTGGATATATACACTCCGGGCCTACCATATGCTATTGATACGGATCAAGGTACCACGCATGGCTTTCTGACCGACAATCAATCTTATGTTATGAATTCAGTCACGGTATATATCTTAGCGAGTTGCGCGGATTTGGCCCTTGATCTCTATGATGGACCGAATGGAAGTTTACTGGCTAATTTAGAATCAATTTCCGGTTATTGTGCGGATGGTTTCGTCACCTTCAATTCACTCGCCGCTTATGTTTTAGCACCGAGTACAGAATACTGGCTCCGGTTTACAACCACCTCTGGTGTCGGTTATATCTATGATGATGTGGACGGTTCNCATCCAGCCGATGGTTTATGGACAACAGTGGGGTATTGGCAGAACAACCCCGGAACTTCTTATTCACCAACAAGTTCTAATCTTTATATCGAAATTGATGCCAGTGTTTATAGCGCAGTCGTTGCCCCTGATGCCGGCCAATACGACAAAATTGGTCAAGTCCGCGTCACAGCACCGGGTTCTGCAATCTATGAATCAGCGGCTGGCAATGTTGTGCGCGATGATTCTGGGCATGAAATCTGGGTACCTAATCCCAACGCCGATAACCCCAACGAAGATACCTATGATGTCCTCAGTCAAGTGGATGTGGATGGCACGACTTGGGTCAAGATTTTCCTCGGCAACAGTTTAGCGCCAGTCTGGTTGCCCGTCGGTGGCTCCGTCAGCCCGATTTACTAATTAACCCATTTCAATGTAGGCAAATAAGAATATCCCCGCAGATAATCATAAATCTGCGGGGAGATTTTGTTTTTCAAATTGCTCGATAGCGACTAAGCGACGTGACTGCCTAAATTTTCTTTGAGGAACGATTTAATGCGATGGACAGGCACTGCGTAACCGACATCGGGTCCGGTGATGAGGGTATTCATACCGACCAAGCGTCCGGCACTATCTACCAACGGTCCGCCGGAATGACCGGGCCGCATATGGAGACTCAACGCGATCCAATCATCATGGCGAAACGGCATATCAGGCGGGGCATTGAGACCAATCACCACGCCGGATGTCACCGCATTTTTGACGCCCCACGGATGCCCAATCGCAAAGACCCATTCACCCGCTTTCAGTTCACGCGAATTACCCAATTCAATGGTCGGTAAATCGGTAGCTTCCACATATAAGGCGGCAATATCGCGTTCTTCATCAACGGCCAAGAGTTGGGCTTCAAATTCACGTTCATCCGGCAGACTCACCGATAGATGCGCATCACGGCCACGACCTTGAACAACGTGTGCATTCGTAATAATCATGCCCTGCTCATGCCAGATCGTCCCTGCCCCGATGCCACGTTGGCCATTATGAATCTGGACGAGGGCTTGGTGGACATGGCCGACCACATCGGCCATCCCATCATTGAGTTGTTTCAAGCGACTTGTCATGCTTACAACCTCTTTTACTGGTTAATCATTTTCACCGATCACAACTTGGGTGGTGTGGAGTGCGCCACTACGAACCAATTGAACTTCGATGGATTGGCCAATCGTATCGCCGGATAACAAGGCCAGCAGTTCATCGATATGGCGAATAGATTCGCCGCCAAAACTGACAATGGTATCGCCCAAGAGCAAACCACCTGCTTCAGCCGGACTATCCGTTTCGACAGAAACCAGCAGTAAGCCCGTTTCTTGATCAAGTTCAGCCGCCATATCTTTGGGTAAGCGGACGGGTTGCATGGCGACACCCAAATAACCGCGCCGGACACGCCCATGCGTTACCAAATCTTCGGCAATGCTCTGCAAACTTTGGACTGGAACGGCTAAACTCACGCCGCGCATCAGACCGGATGTATTCAGGCCAATTACTGCACCATCTACATCAACGAGCGGACCGCCCGAAAAACCCGGATACATTACCACATCAGTTTGCAGATAGTGACTGAGTTTGCCACCCGCTGGCGTGCGCCAATTTTGCCCTAAAGCACTGACCACACCCAACGTCGCTTGGACAGTCCGTTGCGGACGACCCAGCGCTAAAACTAAATGACCCACGCGTACCTCAGCCATATCGGCCCAAGCGGGTGGCGTTAAACTGGCTTCGGCTTTGAGAATAGCTAAATCGGTGGTGTTATCCCGCCCAACAAGTTTGGCGGCAAGTTTAGAACCATCGGCCAAACCGATTTGAATACCGTCGTCGGCTTTGACGACATGACTCGCTGTCACAACATAGCCATCGTCTGACCAGACAATACCCGAGGCGGCTAAACGACGTCGGGCCTCAACGCGCACAATGCTAGGTGAGAGTTTTTCGACATTATCGGCCAAACCTTGGGACAATTCATTCAATACACTCATGGAATTCACTCCGATTCTATATTCTGTGAGTAGTCATTTTGTCCTATTGAGCCATCAAACTTATGCTGATTATGCTTCTCGCGGACGGGATAATGTGATTTAACAAAATAATGTGGGTTATAAAAGATAACTCCCGGCTCCCCTGTGTTCGGTTGGCCGCAGTACACTTTTTGAGGCAAGTAAATTTGGATCGCTCGGCCAAACTATCTTGCTGAGCCAGCCCCGATTGAAA
>JBNLCD010000627.1:0-3284 GCA_050303635.1 Anaerolineae bacterium | reverse complement strand
TGCCGGTCACCAATTGCCCAACCTTGTAGCGTTCTTCGACGCCAGCCCACGGGTCATTTTGCAGACGTTTCACGCTGAGCACCACGCGCCCTTCGTCGGGCACCACATCCAAAACATAAACCTCAACTTTTTGGTTTTGTTTCAGAATATCAGAAGGATGCCGGACACGGCCCCAACTGAGTTCGGAGATATGGACCAAACCTTCGACTCCGCCGAGATCAATAAATGCCCCGAAGGAACACAGATTCGTCACGGTGCCGATTACCACATCGCCAGTTTCGAGATTTTCCAGCAGATGTTCCCGTTGACCTTGCTTGGTTTGTGCGGCGCGTTGCGACAAAATCAAACGATTTTTCGTGCGGTCTAGCTCAATAACGCGCAATTCAAGGGATTGGCCAACATAGTCACTGAGAATATTGATGCGGGTGGCTTCAATTTCATGATTCGAGGGGAAATCAACCAGTTGGCTGGCGGGTACAAAACCACGGAGTTCGCCCCAGCGGACGAGCAAACCGCCGCGATTATAACCGACCACATCGAGTGTGACGATTTCATCGGCTTGTTCAACCCGTTCAACTTCATTCCAATCCGGCAAATCTTCAATCGGGAACCCACTCCCGGTCACCATATCTTCGGGCGCATTTTCGGAGTAGGCTTGCCAATTGGCATCATCGGGTACACTGATTTCTCCGTGACGAATTTCTTCATCACCGAGTAAGGCTGACCAATAACCATCATCCGGGGGTGGGGGAAGATACGGTGAATCGGCGGGTGTTAAATTATCATCGGTATACATACTCATAACAATAAGATCCCTGAAAATTACTATTTCTGACCAAAAACGTTAATTTAATTTTGTCCTATAATCATTGTAGGACAAAATGCCCAACTTGACCAACTTTAGATCAGGAGCATCCTACAAATGATAGCCAAAATCTTAATTATTTGGACAGTTGGATTAAGTTTATTGGGTGTATTCCTTTTGCAAAACGGCCATCACTATCTCACCACGCAACCCTTAACCTCAACGGCCTTGGCTGAGCTCCGGAGTTCAACTTGTATGCAACCCTGTTGGCAAAATGTGCAAATAGGGATGACACACACCGAAGATCAAAAACTTCTGCCGCAAAGTTCGCATTTTAGTGTTAGTTATAACGTCTCGAGTGAGGGCATGGTTCAGCGTCTTTATCTCATGACGGGTGAACCCATCCGTTTGGGCGATATTATGGCCTTGTGGAATACAACACCGTCGCATATTGTAGCATATCGCGGGTTGTTACCACACAGTAATATTGATCAGGGTGAACTTTATTTCGGGACCGGCTATGAACTCTATTTTTTTGACAGTCTCGTGGTTGTACGGGGGATGTCAGCCAATGCCGAACTCACGCCAGATTTGCCCATCACCGCGATTAGCTATTATGAACCCTCCGAATATGGACCACCTCGCGCCATCGGAACGCCCATTTGGGACGGATTTTTCATCGCTTATCCCATTCAATATGTGGCGGGTGGGGAATAGGTACAGGCTAACTGAAGGCTGGCACGGGAATATTGATTGACCGAGACGCGATGGGAATTTGTATTTCGACAATCACGTCTGATTCATGGGCGTTTGTCGGAATCTGCAAACAGAGTTCACGCGGTGGACCCACGATTGCATAGCCACTCTGGTCAACCCATGTTTCCAAGTCTACATAACCGCGATGAATGGCATCCAAATCGCCCTTAATTACGGTCGAGGCAATGAGCCCACCCGTTGTCTGTTGATCAGGATATAAGACAAAATCGCGACTCAGTTTGAAAGCTTCTTGCGGAACGCGTCCGCCGACAAAACCAATTTCTAAATCCAAATCGTGCTCAACATATAAATCACTATAACACTGACAATACAGCATCCCTTTGTTACGATTTTTGGCGAATGCATCTTGGATTTGATTAAACAGCCAGATGCTTTGGGGGAAATCAGCGACGGTTTCGCGTAATCTTAACGTCGCTTGGGTGGACGGCACTTCTTTGACAATAAAACTCTGCGGTTGCGGGGGTGTCGGTTGATTGATGGTCTGCAAACGCGCTTCAATTTTGCGGAGGCGTTGTAATTCCGCTTGAACTTGTCGTTCGGTTTCGGCTTTTTTCGCATGTAACAATGTTTGCAGTTCAGCGCCAGTGATGTTGTCGTGTAGACAATCTTGAATTTCTTCGAGGGAAAAACCCAGTTCTTTCAGGGCTAAAATCTGATTGAGGTGGCGCATTTGCTCAGCGGTATAATACCGATACCCGCCGGATGAAATATGATCCGGCTTTAGTAAATCAATCTCGTCATAATAGCGCAATAATCGCTTTGAGACTTGCGCCAATAACGCAAATTCACCCACTGTAAACATCGATCGAACCTCACTTGGCACATCAGGTATTTGCTATCCCTTACGTGCCAAATGAAGTTAAGTTGCAGATGCTTTTATGCATGGTCCGATGGTGGCCAAATAGTCTGGCCTATAAATGTCTCAAGCCAAGAGGCGAGTTAAGAGGGTCATTGTTAAATTACCATGCGTCTGAAAATCATCTTGTTGAAGCTTTGCAATGTCAACCCATAAGGGCTTTTCTAATCCCTCGTCGGCTGGATAATCAGGTATGTTGATTTCTGTCGATAATGGCGCACAACGATAGTAAAATAAAAAGCCGTGAATCGCTAAATCGAGCGGATCATAGTAGAAGAAATCAGTTTCAAAATGCAAAAATTCACCAACCTCAACCGAAATTCCCGTCTCTTCTCTTACCTCGCGCCTTAAAGCCATATCAATCGCTTCACCTTTTTCAATGCCGCCCCCCGGCAACACGTATTTACCCGTATATTGCGCTTGAGCAACTAGTAACTGCGCGCCATTGAGGATAAAGCCATAGACAGATGGACGCTGGAGCATTGATGCGGCATCAACATATTTCTCTTTATTGAAGAGGGTTCGACATTTTACGCGTTGCATACTGTCTCCTTGCTGATCATCCATTTCATTTTATACACAATGACCCGGCGGTTCTCTCAACTTAGAAACAGACACTTGCCATTACGTTTCGAATCTACAGCTTCTAAGGTGTTAAGATTCTACAGATTGAGTAACCCGCCCCAACCAAACATACAGAATCAGCATCAGGCCGAAAATGCCGGGTTCCAGTCCCGGCATCTGGCCCAGCGCGGGCGGCAACGCATCCCGCAGCATCGCGATGGCCTGGGGCAGCAGCCCGATGAACAGTGCGCCGTAGATGACCCCGTGCAGCGAGCCGAGCCC
>JBNLCD010000626.1:0-3301 GCA_050303635.1 Anaerolineae bacterium | reverse complement strand
CGGAAAATACCGAGTCTGAGAAAGACTTCAGCTTCAGTTTGACTTAATAAGTCGAGCGAATAAGCTAAGGTAGATGAAATGCTGACATGCCGCGCTGGAACATCCTGCGCGCGACTGACAAATGTCTCAATATTCGTCTGAATTTGTTGCGCAATCTGACGAGGCGAAAAATGGTCAATCCATGAGGCAACTAAACGTAAAGCCAGCGGCAACCCCTCCACTAACTCACAAATATGCATCACATCCGCAGTATTTTGTTCGGTGAGTGCAAAATCTTGGTGTATCTGTTGCGCAAAATGTAAAAATAATTGGCACGCCCCATTCTTGACTTGCTCATCAAACTCGACAGATTCAGTTGCCCAAGTTAGTCCCGTGAGATGATAGACATACTCTTGTTGTAAAGCCAATTGGCGGCGTGAGGTTGTTAAAAATCTGATACTTGCTGTGTTTTCCAAAAGGAATGGCAAAAATTGACTATGCTCAACAAGATGCTCTAGATTATCCAAAATGAAAAGGAGTTCATAGTTTTCAATATGATTAAGAATATGATCTGCTAAATCAGTATTAAATTCCTTCAGTTCAGGGATATATTTATAACTAACCAGCGTATCATAAATCGCTTCAACCAAATTTGCCTTGGCTGTTAAATCAACCCAAAGAACGCCGTGTAAAAATGATTGCTGTAATTCCACCATCATTTGTTGTGCTAAATGTGTTTTGCCCAAACCACCCATGCCAAAAATTGTTACCAGCCGTACATGCTCTTGGAACATCAATCGGCGGAGACTAGCGATATCTTCTTCGCGCGCAATCAAGCGTGGAGGTGTGATTGGTGTTCGATTGTGCGCAAAGGTTTGGGCATGTTGAATTTGCTCAAGAATAAGACGTGTTTGGGGTGTCAGATTAATGTCAAATTCGGTGAAAAACTGATCTTGAATATGTTGAAAATAGTCGAGTGCTTGGACAAATTTCCCTTGGCGCGCCAAACATAACATGACTTGACGGTGAGCGTTTTCTTGCCAAGGCTCAACACTCAATAATTGGCGATAATATTTTTCGGCTTGCGTCCATTCACTTTGTGAAAAATAGCGATAACTGAGGCTTTCTAGAAGATCAATGAAAAGTAGACGATACCGCTCCCGCTGATGACGTAACCAATCATCAATTTCTGGCGCATCATCAACATATAGTCCTTCCAAAAATTCCCCGCAATAGTATCCCACGCCCTCAAGCAGATATTCGGTGGGAGCATTTTCAGTATCAGTCAGGGCTTCTAAAACCAAAACATCAATCTCAAATTCAGGTCCCACAACTTGCACACTCTGGCGTGTGACTTCAAAACATTCAGGCAAGAGCTTTTGAATATTGTGGAGCGCTTGCCGTAAATTGGCTTTGGCACGTTGCTCAGGCATCTCGCCCCAAAAATAGGTTGCCAAAATATCACGCGCATGAACCTTCTGCGAGTTTAGAAGGAGATAACACGCAAGCACTAATGCTTTGGTTGAGATGAATTCTTCAATAACTTCGCCGTTGAAATTAATTTGGGGATATCCCAAGAAGGTACATTTGACCTGTGGCATTCAATCTTTTTGCCCAATAAACGTTTTATAAACGATTTTTCTTTATTCTAAGCCAGAACAGGTTAGCGCCGCAAATTAAAGGCAGTTTATGAAGACTCCCAAAGATACACCGAAGCACCAAACATTTTTGGTTCGTGCTTGGTTAGAACAGACTGATAATCAAGCACCGCTCTGGCGTTTTCGGGTACAAAATGTCCGCACGGCTGAATGGCATTCATTTGCGGATATAGCGTCGTTAATTTCTTATTTTCAGGGCAGTTTAACGGAGGATGCGATTATTACAAATCCAGAGGATAACTCTACCCAGAATAACGAGTAAATCCAGCAAATATCCCAAGGAGGGAACACGATGAAATATTTTCTTTTAATCAGTTTGATTTTGGCCATGCTTTTGACAGGCTGTGGGGGGGATGATGATTCGGAGACATCTAACGGTTCAAGTTCAAGCTCGAATAGTAGTTCATCCAGCAACAGTGATAGCTCTGTGAGTTTTTCTATCAAATTTTCCACAGATATGAGTCTCAGTGACAATGAAGGGAAAGCCTCCGCTGGTAATCGCAATCAATTTGCTGACAACGATTATGCAATGGTGCGCTTTGAAGCGAGTGCCGCCTCGATGGCTCCGCGTTTAGTCCAAATCCTCTTTGCCAATAATGCGCTCGCCGTTGGTGAACAAGCCGTTGATCGTGTCGATGTTGCCACCTATATCACCCAAGATGGCCAAACGATGCCGATTGGTTGTGATGTGGAAGAGGATGCAGGGCTAACCGTCAATATCACCGCCGTTGATGGCAATTTAGCGAGTGGAGAATTTTCGTTTGCGGTTGGCAATTGTGAGCATTATATCAACCCTGACCAAGCCATTAGCGTTGAGACCGTCACGGTATCAGGTTCATTTACGGATGTGCCGTATAAATCGGCTGAATAATCAACCCAATAACATAGCGAAGGAGCGATGACGATGCGTAAATTGTTGATTTTATTAGTCCTCAGTGTCTTTTGGCTAGCGGCATGTGGGAGTGTCGATGATGAAGAGTCGGATAATGGCGACAAAAACCCCACATCTGCCGTCGAAAATGTAAGTAATGCCTCATCCGATTCTGCCGACACTGCGGAGGGCGGGCAATTCACTTTGCATGTCACCGGACAAGTTGACCATCTCGGCGAGAACGACGTTTTATTGGAAACAATTATGTTCGATAGTTCCATTCCAGTGAATGGACGGTTGATATATGAAGGGCAAACACGCAATGATGAACCGCGCTATACCCTGCATCTTGCAGCCTTTAATGTTGAGCATCCCAACCGAACTCAAGTCGATTTGGTGACAGATGGTGAAGATACTGGCGTGATTTTCAGTGAACTCGCATTGAGTTTACATCAACCTGTGTCAGGGACAACGTTCACCTTCGCCGATGATTTAACAGGCGATTCCTATGGTGAAATGGTGGAACTTGAATATGAACTTTGGACAGTCAGTGAATGGCAAGCGAGTTTCGATCATTTCGAGCCGGAAACGTTGACGGGCACAGTTACGATTGCGCAATTGGATACTGCGGCAAGTGGGAGCCTGTCGCTAACTGTCCCTGTCCTCAGCGACAGCACGCCGCGCGTACCTATCGGTGAAATTCAACTTAGTGTGGAATTTGCGGGTGTTGCCCTCGAAAATCCAGACGATAGGCCATAAGCCATAGGGAGTTAATATCTGATGATGAAATGGT
>JBNLCD010000625.1:0-3304 GCA_050303635.1 Anaerolineae bacterium | reverse complement strand
TGATACGGTGATTATCACCGCCGAAGAAATTGTCGAGGAATTGCACGAAAATATTGATATTCCCTCCATCGTGGTGCAAGCGGTGGTGCATGCCCCGCAAGGTGCTTACCCCACATCCTGTTATCCGCTCTATCCCTTAGGCGGCGAGGAAATTTTGCATTATGTTGAAATGTGTCAAGCCAGCCAATTTGAGGATTATGTGACAGAATTTTTGCGCGAGGATTGGCCGCCGGGTAAGCGTTAAGGAAATGCTAAGTCGAATTCTTGAATTCATGACTTATAATTAAAATCAATGTTATTACTGTAGTGGAGTTTTTATAATGAAACGATCGTGGCAAAATATTCTTGGCATGGTGCTGATTATTAGCCTGACATTTGGCGCAGGCTATTTCATAGGCGGCCAAGATCAGGAACAAACAGCTATTGCCCAAGACGATGGCACAGACCAAGCAATGGAACCGTTCTGGGAAACATGGGAACTTTTACACCAATTTTATGTAGACCCCTTGGATGATGAAGCATTGGTGCATGGCGCAATTGATGGCATGCTTGCCTCCCTCGAAGATCCGCACATGAGCTATATTCCCCCCGACGATTACGAAATTATCTTGACCAATCTCAATGCCGAATTTGAAGGTATTGGAGCAACTGTGCGTCAAGACGAAGAAACTGGCGCTTTGGTCATTGTGCGTCCTCTGCCAGACTCACCTGCCCTTGAAGCCGGTATCTTAGCGGGTGATCAAATTGTGACCGTTGATGGTGAAGACATCACCGAACTTGACCAAGACGTTATTATCTCGATGGTACGTGGCCCAGCGGGCACAGACGTGATTTTGGGTGTCCGGCGCGCCGAAGCCGAAGATTTGCTTGAAATCACTGTTACCCGTGGCACGATTGTTTTGCCAACGGTTGAATATGAAATCCTTGACGGCAATATTGGCTACTTGCAACTCTATCAATTCTCACCGGATACCAACACCCAAGTCACCGAAGCCTTGATTGATATGGATGCCAATAATCTCGAAGGCTTGATTGTTGATTTACGCGGTAATTCCGGCGGTTATTTGAACGTGGCCCTCGATATTATCAGCGAGTTCATTGAAGAAGGGCCAATCCTCATCGAACGCGGTGCCGGTGATGACGAAACCGTTTATGAAGCCTTTGGCCACGCCCATGCGGCAGATGTTCCGCTCGTGGTTTTGGTTGATCAAGGCAGTGCCAGCGCCAGCGAATTGATGGCCGGTGCCTTGCAAGATCGTGGTCGCGCCACCATTATCGGAATGCCCACTTTTGGCAAGGGTTCTGTACAAACGTGGCGGCGTCTCTCCAATGATGGCGGTGTCCGTATTACGATTTCACGCTGGTTCACCCCCGCTGGTTATAGCGTTGAGCCCGATGGCATTCAACCAGACGAAATTGTCGAATTCTCCGTTTTGGAAGAAGGCGAAGTGTATAGTCAAGAAATTGACACCCAACTCCAAGCGGCGATTGATGAATTGGTGAGCGTCACTACCCCGCGCGCCTAAATTCAAACAATTCTAGAAATAATTAACGGGCCTGATCTCCATCTATTCAAGATCAGGCCCGTTTTTTGTTGATATTTCATTTCTCAGACTTGATGATTTACTTACCTACCATGTTCAGGGTATTACTTGTCAGCAACATACGGATAGAGTGTTTTGCCATCTAGAGCATCAGCGCGAGAAGCTGAACAGTCTTCACCCACAAGTTCAAAGCGTAAACTTTGGACAGTTTCGTTCGCGTCACGGGTTACAAACACATTATAGGTGACATCACACGGCGCGCTGGTAGTTGCTGGCGCGAGTAATTGCCCATCTTGAACGGCATATGTACCTAAATTTTCATAGTCACCATAGTAGCCCAGAATGACCTCGCCATCGGCAGTATACTCTAAGCTGTAGGGTAGATGGATGGATACAATGCCCCAAACGCCAACCATATCGGCCATACTTGTGATGGGCGCTTCAACCGCAGTCATTTGACTATCCCACGTTGTATTATCCCATTCAACCCAGAGTTTCGTCACCAGACCATCCTTGAACTTCGCAAAGCCCATCATCGGGACATTTAAGCGATTGCCGTTCTCTGCAAACGTGCCAATGAAATTTCCATAGAAGGCGACGGTGTCACCCTCGGCCACGACCATCACAGGGTCCATATAATAGTCCGGGAACATGGCGGCGGTGCCTTGCAAGAACGCTTCATATTCAGTCAGATTGGTGACCGAATAATCAGGCATAATCGCGCGGGTTGCCGCACTATAACGGGTAATATTCGGCGCGAAGAATTGATCCATTTGACTATAGTCGTGAGTGGCTTCAACTTCCCACCACTTGAGCCAGAGTTCTTTATTGGTTTCAGCCGCATTATCGCTTTGGGCGGAGAGGGGTCCTTGCGCAACGAGTAAACTTGCCAGTACCAACAAAATTGTAATAACGATGCGTGAATTTTTCCGTAGCATGATTTCATTTCCCTTTCGTCCATGCCGGTTTAAAAATAGCTTACGCGGTAGGTGTGGGGAAAACGTGGGGTTGTGGCGCGAGATATGTTATATTTCAATGAAATGCAGTGTCAAAATGATGAAAAGGTCTCATTATGACGCATCTATCAATTTCCGTTCTTGGGACCTTGCGCGTTGAAGTTGATGGTGAATCGGCTGTCGGCTTTGATTCAAACAAGGTGAAAGCCCTCTTAGTTTATCTGGCCGTAGAAGCAGAGCGTCTGCATGCCCGCGACTTGCTTGCCGCCCTCCTGTGGCCCGAATTCGATGATCGCAGGGCGTTGAGTAATCTGCGCTATGCCCTCGCCAATCTCCGCAAAACAATTCATGATCACGCCGCTGAACCGCCCTTTCTCCACATCACCGCCCAGACCATCCAATTTAATACTAACAGCCACGCCAGCCTCGATCTCACTGAATTTGCCAGCAAAATAGTTTCGGCCAAGAGTGGTGATTTGGAACACGCGCTCGATTATTACAATGGCGTCTTTTTAGATGGTTTTTCTGTTCCGTCGAGTATCCCGTTTGAAGAGTGGTTGATTCGTCAACGCGAACAAATCCACCGTCAAACCTTGGTCGCTCTCAGCAAATTAGCCGATAGTTATGAACGGCGCGGCGATTTTGCCCAAGCCATTCACTATACCCATCAACAACTCGCGCTCGAACCGTGGCGGGAAAACGCCTATCGTCAATTAATGCGCATTTACGCCTTTACCAATCAGCGCACCAAGGCACTTGAGCAATTTGAGCTTTGCACAGCCGTTCTTGATGAAGAATTAGGCG
>JBNLCD010000624.1:0-3306 GCA_050303635.1 Anaerolineae bacterium | reverse complement strand
CTCCATCACAAATATTAAATCAATATGGAATGCCTGAAAGAGTGGGATTTATCATTGACTTTGATAGGCGAGTTTTTTATCACTTAATTCTAGATTACGAACATATTGGACTAAAGATCGAATATATGATACCCATTTCGTCGAATGATATAACGTTTACCAATGATAGAGGCTTAATATGTAACACGTTCCAATCATATCGAATTGTAATTGAGATTTATCAAGATATGGGACTTAGTTCGGAAATTACTGATGTACAGGTTAATTGGCTTGATGAAGTATCCGGTTTAACAATAGAAGAATTTACATGGCTTTTTTCACAAGAAAATTCTTGCATTGCTGTTTATCCAATCGAAGCATAGCCTGCCAAATATTAAATCAATCAGCTTCATCACCTGCTGATTTTGCCAACTCAGCCAGAAATTTGCGGTCAGCTTTGGTCAATTCAAAATTTTCGAGCATATCCGGACGACGTTCCCACGTGCGGCGCAAACTTTCGCGGCGACGCCATTTATCCACCTCGCCGTGATTGCCACTGGTGAGCACATCCGGAATCCCCAGTCCGCGAAATTCAGCCGGACGCGTATAATGCGGGTGTTCCAATAAGCCAGTGGCATGGGAGTCTTCCTCCGCGCCCCAACGCGCTCCCAAAACTCCGGGAACCAAGCGCGATACGGCATCGATTACAATCATGGCCGCTAATTCGCCACCCGTAATTACAAAATCCCCGATGCTGATTTCATCCGTCACCACCAAATCCCGCACGCGTTCATCCACGCCTTCATAACGTCCACACACGAAAATCAGGCGATCATGTTCAGCAAGTTCGGTGGCTACTTTTTGATTAAAAACACGGCCTTGAGGAGTCATTAAAATCACGGGCGTATGGGTGTCTGCGCCGCGGACATCTTCCACCGCCGCGACAATTGGGTCAACTTTCATGACCATACCCCCGCCCCCGCCATAGGGTGTATCATCCGTCACTTGATGCTTATCTGTGGCATAATCACGGATATTATGGCGATAAACTTCAATGAGATTCTTCTCTTGAGCCTTTTGCAAAATACTTTCCGTCATTGGACCATCGAACATTGCTGGAAAGAGCGTTAAAATATCAAAGCGCATACAATTTTCTCGTTTATTTGCACGATTTCGTAAATCTGTTGTACGGTTGAATTGTGTGTTCACGAACTTTAGTTATTATGTTGCAGTGATAACCCTGTTCAGTTTTATTATTTCAGATGCCCATTAGAGAGATTTTTAGATGACCAACCCCACACAGCACGTTGATTTGATTATCCATAATGCCGCGCAACTCTGCACCATGCCCCTCCATCATGACGGTCCGCAACGCGGCCAGCAATTGGGTGATTTAGGCTTGATCGAAAATGGTGCCATTGCTATTCACGATGAACAAATTGTGGCAACTGGCGATTCAACCGATATTCTGGAGCATTATAGCGCAGACACCCGGCTGGATGCAGAGCAAAAATTAGTTACGCCCGGTCTGGTGGACCCCCATACGCACGCCGTCTGGGCCGGTGAACGCGCCGCTGAATTTGAGCGTCGGATTGGCGGCGCCACCTATCAAGAAATCATGGCCGAAGGCGGCGGGATTGCTTCAACCATGCGCCATACGCGGACTGCAACGCTTGAAGAATTGATTGACCAAACACGCCCCCGCTTGTTGCAAATGTTGGCCAATGGCTCAACGACCATCGAAGTTAAATCCGGTTATGGTCTGAGCACCGAAGCTGAACTGAAAATGCTGACCGCGATTGTGAAACTCAATGCAGCATTGCCTGTCGATTTGGTGCCCACCTTTTTAGGGGCCCATGCCATTCCGCCGGAATATAAAGGCAATACCGATGGTTATACGGATGTCGTTGTCAATGATATGCTTCCCGCCGTGGTCGATTGGAAAGCCGAATACTGGCCGGATGATCTGTTCTGTGATGTCTTCTGCGAAACAGGTGCATTTGATTTGGCCCAAACCAAACGGATTTTGGAAGCTGGCCAAAACGCAGGTTTAGCGCTTAAAATCCACGCCGATGAATTTGACCCGCTGGGGGGGACCGGATTAGCGGTAGACTTAGGGGCCGCTTCCGCCGATCATTTAGTTGCAACCACCGATCAAGAAATTGCGCAATTAGGCAATAGCAACACGGTGGCCACATCCTTACCGCCAACGCCCTTTGGCCTCGGTCATACACATTATACGCGGGCGCAAGAGATGTTAGCCGCCAATGCGATTTTAGCCATCGCGACGGATTGTAATCCCGGCACCGCCTGGTGTGATAGTTTGCAAATGGCTTTTGCGATTGCCACCCGTTACTTAAAATTGACCCAAGCACAAGCCCTCGCCGCCGCTACGGTCAATTCAGCTTTTGCTATTGGTCGAGGCGGACAAGTTGGTACGCTCCAAAATGGGGCTTTGGCCGATGTTGTGTTGTGGCAAGTGGATGATTATCGCTATTTAGGTTATCGTTTTGGTTCCAACTTAGTGGATACTGTCGTTAAACGCGGTAAAATTGTTGTTCAAAAAGGGGAAGTAATCTAATGGATCCAAATGAAGTCATGCCATGGGGATTTACCTTAGCGGAAACGGGTGTTGTGCTGGGCGGCATATTCTTGATATTGCTCGGCTTTATCATGCTACGGTTTACCTTACGAACAGCCGTGAATATGGTTAAATCGCTTATTGTCACAGGAATTATATTTATCTTTTTATGTGGATTATGCGGCGGCGTGGCCTATTGGGTGTTTACCCAGCAATAGATTCATTTCAAGAGACCGCAATTTCGTGACCCAAATTAACAGGATTTTGTAGGGACGGGATGCTGAAGTTTAACAATTAAATACGGGTTATAGCCCTCACCCCCTGCCCCCCTCTCCCAAGTGAAATGATTAGGAGAGGGGGAACCTAGCCCCTCAACATCATAAATGGGCAAAAGGTGAATTGAGACCAGCGTCATTTAGCCTCCCCTCGCCTACAAGTCGCCTTGCGACTGCCCATGGGAGAGGGGATTGAGAGGTGAGGGCCTTGTTACAACCACATTATTTAATTATCCCGTCCGTGACCACAAATCCCGATTCATGATTCACAGTGGCCCCTTGCCGATCATAAAAATGTGAACGACTGGATTTAATTATTAAATCAGGGTGTATATTGAGGAAAACAGAGTTACGATGACAAATTTTGTGAGAGTTATTCTGCGCCGTTTTTGGCCAGACTTTGAAGAACAACATCCCTTAGCCCAAATCTCGCTATTGGCCGATGGCATGAGTTTGCTCTATGGCATTCCC
>JBNLCD010000623.1:0-3307 GCA_050303635.1 Anaerolineae bacterium | reverse complement strand
GGCATGAGGTAAATAGGGTAAATCTAAACCAGTTCCCAAGCCGGGAATGAGTAAGGTATCAGATGGATTTAGGTCAAGCAGAGCAATCGCTTTTTGACGCTCACGCGCAAAAAGTGGACCAAATACAAAATCGTAGGCCGGGGCCCACAGCCGATAGATTGTTCGATTGATACTATTCTTCATCATGAAATTAGGTTAGTTCTCCAATGTTTGCAACGTCTGAGCAATCACATCATCAATATTGATGGTCTCCCCTTTTTTCGTCGCTTTTTCATAAATATTCTGAGCAAGTTTAGCTTTGATCTTATCGCCCATTTCAACAATAAAATCATATTGGTCGCCGGGCGTGCCTTCATAATTTAGCAAGAACCCAACATATTCTGCCGCTTTTTCGTAATCTTCAGTTTCATAGTTAATAACCAGAAGTGAAATGAACATCACGGCTTTAGCGCGATCAGCATTAACCTCTTGGACAAGGCGTAAACCTTCTTTGAGATAATCCGCATAGGGTTCTTTGAGCGCTAAATTGGTATTCACCAATTCTTGCAGAGTATAGGCTAAAATCAAGGGATGCTGAATAGTCCGGCCAATTTCAAGCGCTTCAACCAAATATGGTTTGGCTTCAACATAGAGTTCTTCGCCATTTAGATTGAATCCGAGATTAATCAGACCCAAGGCTAAGCCAAGCGTATCACCAATCTCGCGATAAATTGAAAGGGCTTCATCCTGATATGCCTTGGCTTTTTCAAAGCCTTCATCATCCTTAATAACGAGCGCCAAGAAATTTAGCGTGTTCGCAATACCATACGGGTCTCCAATATCACGGAAGATGGCTAAGGCTTGTTCCCATGAAATTTTAGCGCGTTCTACATCATTCACCCCGTGGGCCATTGTGCCCACATTCGTTAGTGTTACGGCGGTTCCTCGTCGATTGCCAAGTTCTTGATGATATTTCAAACCCTGTTCGGTATATTCCAAGCCTTTTTGATATTTGCCAGCGATATTGTAAACACCACCTAGTTCGTTCAGCGTAACCGCTATGCCCGCTTTATCATCTAATTCTTGCTGGATAGCTAGTGCTTGTTGATGATGTTCGATCGACGTTTCATATTGACCTAAATGTTTATGGCTAACACCCACCGCATTATACGCAGATGCCATTTGTTTCTTGGCATCAATGGCCTGCGCTAAATCTAAGGCTTCTTGGCCTAATTTTTGCGCCGTTTCGTAATGTCCCAACGTTAAGTTCGCTTCAGCCAAGCCCACTTTAGCTTCAATTTGAGCAACTTTATTATTACTGGCAGACGCAAAATCTAACATTTTTGCATAAGCTGTCTGTGCATCTTCATATTTGGCGGTGAGACGATACAAATCACCTTGTAATTTCCAAAGATGGGTCGATTCAGGGTTAATCATTAGACCGCGTGAAATCAATTCCTGCGCCGTCGCATAGCGCGCGCTATGATGAACCAATTGTTGGGTAAGCTTTTCGAGATAAACAAGTTCATGGGCAGAGTCGTTTGCTTCGCGCCAATGATTCATCAAAATTTCAGCATATTCATTGGAGTCGCGGAGCGCTTCAATTCCCAATGCAACCTGACGATGGAGCGCTTGTTGCTGGGTGGTATCGAGTTTACCAAGACTGATAGTGCGCAATGTATCATGGACAAAATGCCATTGTTCCGCTTGCCCAGTTAAAACACCACTATCTGAACCCAAATAGAGCCACGCCTCAATATCGGCTTTCGGGAGTAGATGGCGCAAAAGTTCAATATCAATTTGCAGACCAATCGTCGCCGCTAAATTAAGAATGTCGGTATAACGCGCCATGCGTTCCAAACGCAAATCAATGACGCGATGCATACCACCATCGAAAATGCCATTGGGTAAGGTGGCTTTGCCAACTTGAGCTAAACTGCCCGCATGTTCAGCCAAAGCGCGCACAACCTCAACAATAAAATAAGTATTGCCCTGTGTTTCTTGCGAGATGATTTCTAATACATCGGGATTTTTGCCACTTTCACCCAGCATGGAAATACTTAATTCAGCAATATGATTCGGGCTGAGACGGGCGAGTTCAATAATTTGGGCTGAAGGCAATTTTTTGGGCAAATCGGGTGCTTCATCGTTGCGATAACTGCCCACAATCAAGATGGGATAATTTTCGAGCAGTGATGCAAGTTGATTGAGCGGCTCCAAACTTTCATCGGCCCATTGCAAATCTTCAACTAGAATGACAACGGGTTGCGGCAAACGTTTAAACACATCTTGCATGGTATGGATTAAGCGTTGTTGTCCTTCAGTGCCCGGTAGAGGTGAAGCAGGTTGCACAGGCTTACCAATCAGCTGAGCAATATGCGGAACCACCTCTTGTAAAATGCTGGCTTCATGATCGTCGAGATGCACAGCTAACACTAAACTCGGCAAAATATCGCGCCACAATTGATAGGTTAACCCACCCTGGGCAGGCATTGCCCCGCGTGTAACAAGCGCTCCTTTGACTAAGGCATGGGTCCGCAGTTCATCTAAGAGCCGTGATTTTCCAACGCCGCTCTCCCCGCTCACTAGCCATAAACTCCCGTGACCAGTAAGTGTTGTTGTCAAGGCCGTCGTTAATTTATTGAGTTCGTCATCACGTCCTACAAATTTGGCCGCTTGTAAAAAACTTTCGCGAATAGCTTGAGTTTCAGCGGGTATGGGTTCGCCAATTAATAAACTGAGATCACGGATTACACTATTGGCATCAGGATAACGATTGACGGGATCTTTATCGATGAGGCGCGCAATGATTGATGTCAGCGTCGGGATTTGGGTATCTTTGGCTGATATTTCCACCTGATTTGCGGTGACAGGCATAAGCTCAGCGAAATCAGTATCTGGGATAATCCCCAAATCTAGTTTGTTATTGAGAATAGCGCGCACAACTTCAGTAATGGTCTTGTGGTGGAATGGATTTTTACCCGAAAATAGTTCATAAGCCAACATCCCCACGGCGTATAAATCGCTCGCAAAGCTGGCCGATTCGCCTTGGAGAATTTCAGGAGCCATGTATTGAATAGTCCCCGCCGTATCTTGCGAACGGTTGACTTCCGCGGCTAGCCCAAAATCCAAGACACGAACTTGTTCCCCATTTTCAACGAGAATATTGCCCGGTTTTAAATCGCGATGGACAATGCCGTGCCGATGTAAATAAGCGAGGGCTTGTAAAAGTTGGATAATCAAATCAACTTTGCCCAGACTATCTTTATCACGTCCAGTTCGAATGATTGTATGGGAATTGGCTAGATAGCTCATGGTGAAATAGGGT
>JBNLCD010000622.1:0-3311 GCA_050303635.1 Anaerolineae bacterium | reverse complement strand
AGTTGAGCAGTATCCGTTTTTCTTTTATGGAACACTGCGCCACGGACAACCTAATTACACAATTCTGCGGTATCGAACTGTTTATGAACAGTTAGCGCGGGCAACCAGTAAAATATTATATAGCCTCAAAAAATATCCCATCATGGCTCCTGGTAAAGGAACGGTTTACGGTGAATTGATGGATTTACATCCTCGTTTTTATCGTGAACTCATGGCTGAACTCGATTATTTAGAAGGTTATGATGAAACCAATCCCGTCAGTTCAGAACTCCAACGGTGCTTAATTCCAGTTGAAGTTCAATCTGGCAAAATTCAATTGGCATGGACCTATATGGTAGGGCATTCAATTGTTGATCATTATCCTCTACGTATTCCATTGCCACATGGTGATTGGGTTTATTTTCAAAAACAACAGCTCCAGACGCGGCGCAATGGACGCCATCGGCAGTATTTAATGGAGAAACCCGCGGGTGTTGTCTGGGAAGATAAGAATCAAGAAGAACAGGATAAAACGATGCCACAAACAAGTATTTTTCAATGGCGCGACGGTGGTGGATGGATTGTCCTAGCCGGACGTGATGAATTTACATCAGAACAAATGAATGGAATTTTGGCCAGCACGTTGGCCCGCGTGATTTCGCTTGGTCCCGTGGTTTATATTTGGGCGGCAGGTGATGTTGATGAGGCGGATAAACATCTTGAATTGCTGGCGGATATGGGGAGTTCAACGGGCTATCTCGTCGATGCGATAAGCGAAGATAATGACACCCTCCAAGAACAGATCGAACAAGCCGGTTTAATTATTGTGGGTGATGGCCCCAACGCAGTGAACTTGCGGGGTGCATTGGAAGGCGTTGTTATTCAAGCCATGTCCAAGGCTCACCAAAACGGTGCGACGATTTTAGGTGTGGGCACCGGTGCGACGATGTTGGGTCAATGGCTCCTAAACGATGACAACGAATCGCAACCAGCTTTTGGCTGGCTGAAACAAGCATTGGTTGTGCTGGATGATCTAGAAAATGAAACCCACGAATTTCTATTCTATCATCCTAAAGCCTACGGATTAGGACTTTCGAAGGGGTCGGCGATTGCTTTTTCGCCAGATGGCGCGATGGAAGTTTTGGGCAATCAACAAATCCGAATTACCCTGGGTAAAGAACTTACTCAAGGTTAACCAATCAAATTCGTATTCTGAGACCGTGTCTGTCTATTTATTTTAATAACAACTGAAGGAATTTTTATGAGCTTGCCCCATATCACGATTTATACTGATGGTGGCTGTAATCCCAATCCCGGTCCTGGTGGCTGGGGAGCTGTCCTCATTCAAGATGATGGCACTGAAATCGAGCTTTCTGATGGCGATAAAGATACCACCAATAATCGGATGGAAATGAGTGCGGTGCTTACCGCGCTTAATCATTTACCCGAAAAGCATCACGTCGATTTATATGTTGATAGCCAATATGTCAAAAATGGCATTACGCAATGGATTGCCGGATGGCGACGTAAAAATTGGCGTACCTCGACGGGTAGTCCTGTTAAGAACAAAGATTTGTGGCAAAAATTAGATGCGGCGGTTAATCGCCACGAGATTACGTGGCATTGGGTCAAAGGTCATGCCGGTGATCATTATAATGAGCGCGTTGATGAATTAGCGACTGCGGCCCGTCCCGGTGAAAAAGGCGAGACCAATGCGACGGTCGAGTTGGGGGCAGACGCGTTAACGGTGTTTATTCGGGTGGCTGTCCCCAAGAATAATGGCGCGGGTGGTTGGGCCTTACGCGTTTGGGACGGTAAAACCGCAACTGATTATAGCGGACGTGTTCCTAAAGTTAGCTCGGCGAATGCAATGGAAATCATGGCCGCTTTCCAAATTTTTAAAACCGTGCCAAAGGATGCCGCATTACGTATTTATTGCCCCAGTGATTATCTGCATAAAGGCATTACCCAGTGGATTCATGGCTGGAAAAACAAGAACTGGCGCACGGCAAGCGGTGGCGCAGTGAAAAATGTGGAAGTGTGGCAAGCTCTTGACCAAGCTCGTCAAGATCGTACGGTTGATTGGGTCTGGGAAGACCGGAAAAATCAACCTGCCATTGCTGAGGGTCTTGATAAAGTCGCTAAAGCCAAGCTCTAAAACAAAGAAATGTCTACTTCTTAAATATTTGCGAGCATTCTAGCCTCTTGCTAAAATTATTATTAGCCTAGGGGTTAGGAAAGCTCAGCATGGTAAATGATACTTTTGATTTTTCCGTTGAAACCCTGACTGAACGCGAGACCGAAATTTTACAATATTTAGCGGCAGGCTATTCCAATCGGCAACTTGCCAAAGAATTGTATCTTGCGCTCGGTACTATTAAAACTCACATCCACAATATCTATGGTAAGCTGGGGGTCACTAGTCGCACCCAAGCGATAGCCCGCGCGAGTCATCTTGGCTTGCTCCAAGACCAGCTTGAATATCAACTTCCCGCCTATATTGATGACGATGAAATTGAAAATCCCTACAAGGGTTTGCGCGCCTTTGATGAATCTGACGCCAGCGATTTTTTTGGGCGCGATACACTGATTAATAATCTTTTATCACGTCTCAGTGAGGATGTTCCTTTTCAACACTTTTTAGCCGTAGTCGGTCCCAGTGGCAGTGGTAAATCAAGTGTTATTAGAGCCGGACTTTTACCTCAGATTCGAAAAAATGCACTACCGGATTCTAATCAATGGCTAATTGCCACGATGTTGCCGGGCACTCAACCCATTGAAGAATTAGCCATCGCGCTGAATCAATTGGCGGAACAGCCCAATCTAGATTTAGCCCGTCATATCCATACCAATAAACGTGGATTGATCTCTGCAACGCGTATTTTATTCCCTCATCAAGAAACTATTCTGCTGGTGGTGGACCAATTTGAAGAAGTCTTTACGTTGGTAGAAGATGATGCGCAGGCTCGTCTGTTTTTGAATTTGATCTATCAAGCCGTTACCGATCGACGTAGTCCGCTTCGCGTTATTATTACGTTGCGTGCGGATTTTTATGATCGACCTCTTATGTATCCTGATTTTAGCGAGCTTATCCGGCAACGGACTGAAGTCGTTTTACCTCTTAAACCAAATGAGATTGAAAGTGCTGTCGTCGGACCAATTGAGCGCGTTGGCATTCGCGCTGAATCGAGTCTCGTAACCAAAATTGTGGCTGATGTGAATGAACAACCGGGAGCCTTGCCTCTTTTGCAATACGCTCTCACTGAACTTTTTGACCATCGTGACAATCATACGCTCAGCTTGAATAGTTATAATCAACTCGGCGGCACATT
>JBNLCD010000621.1:0-3317 GCA_050303635.1 Anaerolineae bacterium | reverse complement strand
GGGGCAACACATGGGTCGCCCGTTTTTTATGCCCTGATTCGATTATTTTATCAAATCACAAACCACACTCACCTCTTGTCTTGGAAACAATTCAGCAATCAGCCGCTTCTGTGCTCAAAACTAAAGCAAAATTCACGTTATTTATGCGGAGTGGGGACAAATGGTTGAGATGGTTTGTGTGTAGGTATAAAAAAAACCTGTCCAACCCGGACAGGTTCTACATGGGGGTGCGAATATTGAGATTCGCTGAGTTGTTATGTCGGGGCGGCCGGATTTGAACCGACGACCTCTTGCACCCCATGCAAGCGCGCTCCCGAGCTGCGCCACGCCCCGTAACTTTCACGAGTATACGGCGAAGTCAGAACTTCGTCAAGGACTGGATTAAGCTAATTTCAATTCTCATCTAGGCTTAAGCCGATTATCCACGGCAAGCATGGGAAATATGGGGTCATGGCAGGGCCTCACCCCATTTGTTTTAGCGTGATTGGCGTTTAACAAAGACCTGGAAGGGCATTGCTAAGTCTTCAACCGTGACATTTGGTTTCTTGAGGTGGCTGGTATTCGCCATTTCGAAGTCACGTAGTAAACGAATCATCGTTTCGCGCTGATCTTGGGTAGGTTCCCGCGAAAAACGTGTGATGGTGGTGGTTAATAAACCCTTGGCAATAAACATCCAATCATAGGGCGGCAGTTCAACCACCATTTGCCGATAGCGGATTTCCGTCGGATGGCTGGATGTCGGTTCGCCGTGCTTATCAACATATTCTTTAAATTTTTGCATGAGCTTGGCTACATTGGTGCCATCAACTTCAAATTTACCCAATGTGTCGAGCAATGTCCCCGTTTTATTGAGATAAACAACCAATCCCACGGCTTTGGCTAAAAGTTTCTTCCGAAGCGCCAACGTTTCTTGGGTATCCAGTGCAGTTGACCACATGGAAGGGTCGTTTTCCATCAAAATTAATTTTACACCGTTGATTTGGGTTTGATAGCGATCATATAACATCTGGAACTGTTCACGATTGAGTTTGCCATCTGCAAAATCTTCGACCAATTGCTCCATTTTGGTGCGAGTTTGCGAGATGAACATTCTCCCTTGTTTGACAGCGCGTTCTGCTTTTTCTTGAGCTGTTAATTCGGGCGCAGACATGATTTCCCTGAATCCTTTTTATTGAAAAATTTCGCTTAACTATCTAGATAGTATAAAGATAACATAAATTTTGCATTCTGTAAGCATTGTTTAAGCATATTGACACAAAAAAATTAAGAGACCATGTGCGCGTTTCTAATAGGATCGCTTACAGCGTTGGATTAGCCGTGCATAATTATTCGCAATAATGGTTTCTAGACAATGCGCGGCTTTTTATTGAGGCAACACAATTTACCCTATTTCCTTTGGTTATTTTGAACGAGTCCAAGCTCCCTCAAGCAATCATTTTCCCCCGATACTATAGGCACCAAGCGATTTAAACGTCACCTTAACCAAATTGTGAAATTTTTCTAAAATGTGGCAGAAGCCGTTTTGGAGTGGCATAATTAAGAGCCATCAGGTTAAAAACTGATTTTTCGTAGAATTTCTACAGGAGATAAAAATGCGTAAACTTTCTATTTTACTTGTTTTAGCGTTATTAGTAGCTCTCGTCGCGTCAATTGGTGCGCCACAGCAGGCACCCGTCCAAGCCCAGGACGACGAATTTGTATTCGGCTTAATTCTTGTAGGACCTTTTGATGATCATGGCTGGAGTGAAGCCCATTTCGACGGTGGTTTATATGTGGAAGATACCGTTGAAAACACCCGCATGGTTTATATTGATAAATTTAACCCCGCTGACTCACCTGAACTGACAATGGAAATTGCAGTTGAAGAATTGGTTGCTGAAGGCGCCCAACTCATCATCGCGAATTCTGATGATATGAAAGAAGATATTACCGCTGTTGCCCCGAACTATCCCGATGTGACCTTTATTCACATTTCCGGGGATGGTGCCTTAACAGGCGAAGCTTCCGATAATCTCGGCAACATTATGGGCGAAATGATTTATGGCAAGATGATGGCTGGTTGTGCCGCCGCTTTGAGCACCGAAACCGGTCATATTTCCTATGTTGGGCCATTGATCAATCACGAAACACTCCGTTTGGTGAACTCCGTTTATCTCGGTGCCAAATATTGCTATGAAAATTATCGTGGTATGGATGCCGCTGATTTGACCTTCGAAGTCACCTGGATTGGCTTCTGGTTCAATATTCCGGGTGTTACCCTCGATCCGACCGAAGTGGCTAATGGTTTTGTCGATAATGGCGCTGATGTTTTGATTTCCGGCATCGACACAACCGAAGCTTTGGTGGTGGCTGGACAACGCACCGCTGAAGGTGAAAGCGTCTATGCAATTCCGTATGACTATATCTTCTCCTGTGAAGAAGCCCCCGATGTCTGCTTGGGTGTGCCATACTTCAACTGGGGTCCGGCTTATGCGGATACCATTGAAGCCATTATGGATGGCACCTGGGAACAAAGCTGGGACTGGAATGCACCGGACTGGGAAGATATCAACAATCCCGATACCAGCGCCGTTGGTTTCGAATATGGTGAAGCACTGAGTGAAGATGCCGCCGCTAGCCTTGACGAATTCATTGGCTTGTTGGCAACGGATGCGATGGGCGAAGAAGGTGGTTTGAACCTCTACACTGGTCCATTGAACTATCAAGACGGTACCGAATTCTTGGCTGAGGGTGAAGTTGCTACCGCTGAACAAATTTGGTACAGCGAACAACTGCTCGAAGGTGTTCAAGGCTTGAGTTCCGCCGAAGAATAGTTATAAGTTCGTAGTTTAGAAGATTATATTCAAAGGGCATGGTGAGACTCTCACCATGCCCTGATTTTAATTAGGTACGTAGCCAAATATTGGCAGATGCCATCTGCCCAGCCGCCAAATGAATTCGTTTCGTCAACGATATAGCGGTTTGTTTAGGACCGATGTGTAAAGGTGAACATGTTCATTTTTATTAGCATGCCATGATCTTGCCCTAGTTTAGTGGAGTGCAAGTTCTAGTCTTGGACAGGTTCTACCCAATAGGTATTGCCTTGTACTTCACCTGTCCACCCGATAACCCCCTCGTATTCGACTTGCCACCATGCAATATCACCGTTGCACACTGGTCCAGCAACCACCGTAAAGACGCCCCCGCCCGGAATCTGCCCTAAGCGTTGGTTCGTGGAATCTTCTGAAAGGCGAGCCGGCTTGCTGTTGATCAAATTGGCGTCGCCGGGCAGTACCCGACCCTGCCCACTAATTATCAGGCGGTGCGGTAGGGTCCCC
>JBNLCD010000620.1:0-3320 GCA_050303635.1 Anaerolineae bacterium | reverse complement strand
CGTGTGGATTAACGATTCTGGTGAAGATTTCTCGGAGATATTACCAATTATTGGCGGCGTGGTTGACAATCAACCCTATTTGTATTTTCGGGAAGATCAATTTTGCTATCCAGACGACGATGATTTTACCTCCGAAATTTTCATTGATTTTCCAATTCTATACGATCGCACGGGTGAATTTGTGGTCAATGAGCTGATGCTCGAAGGGGCGGTCTTTGGCGTAATCGAAGACGATAGACTGCAAGGCATTCCGGCTAACCACTACCAATTCCTTGGCTTCGAGAATGGATCAGACTATCGTCCGACCAGTGATGTCCAAGTTGATTTATGGTATTCACCCAATGAGGAAAGTCTTATTTCCTTTGCGATGTTTTTTGATTATCGAACAGGTTCCGCGACCCGTGAGGCTATTGTGGGTATCATTTTAGGGCAAGATTTTATCGATGCGCATTATACAGGAACCATCGAACTCTATTTTCAACCATTGGTCATTGATGGAGACGTCGCGAACTATCTGACTGCCCCATCTGAGTGTGATTATCTATTTGATTAAAATAATCTGCGTGACTATGATGAGTGCATGAAATAATATTCATGCACTCGCTACCCCGAATTTCTATTTACTTTATTACGTTTCGTTTGACAAAATCCCGTATAATGAAGACGACTATCCATTCAATTAGCTGAATTTCACTGCAACCATCATGAATAACAATCTGCTCCTCAACCCAGACGATAAACCTGCTCGTGCCGATGCGCTCCAAAATCGGGCGAAGTTATTAGAAGTCGCTCATGAACTTTTTAATGAGCAAGGGGTTGATGCTGTATCCATGACCCAAATTGCTAAATCGGCGGGCGTGGGCCAAGGTACGCTCTATCGTCATTTTTCTAATAAGGTTGAATTGTGTCATGCTTTGCTGGATACGACTCAACGTGAATTGCAGGCACGCACCTTTGATTATTTGAAGCAGACCTGTGATGCCGATGAAAAGTTGCGGTGGTTTCTTGAACAAACAGCGATCTATGTTATGAATAACCTCGATTTGCTCAGCGCGCACGAAGGTGCCTTTGGGGCAAGTCATTTGGCCCATCCGGCCCATTTGTGGTGGCGTGGCACGATTCATGGCTTATTGATTGAACTCGGCGCGGCCAATGAGCAAGAATATTTTACAGATACCTTGTATGTCCTGCTTGATCCGCTGGTTCTTGATTTCCAACATCGGCACCGCAATCTAAGTCAAACCCAAATTCTAGCCGGTATTAACAGCGTCTTAGATCGTTTACTGGCTTAATTTCCGCTGTTTAAATCGCTTATCTAAGGACTTAAGACACACCCCCTATCAGCGGAATTTAGTTGATAGGGGGTGTGATTTTTTGTTTTAGCGACCAATTGCTAATGTGTTACCAATCATATGCGCCGTTTGCGTGAGCCACTCCGTGCCATGTTGCAACGCTGTTTCCAAATCTGTAATTTCAGGAAGCAAGCTAAATGCACTATGAATACCCCATTTTGCCAAGTCATCAGCACCAACTGTGACTGCGCCTGCGATTCCAATGACTGGAATATAATTTTCTTTGGCAATGGTGGCAATACCTAGCGGGGCCTTACCACCGCTGGTTTGCGAATCGAGTTTTCCTTCACCCGTAATCAATAGATCAATGTCCCCTTGGGCCAATCGTTCAGCGTAACCGCACGATTCAATCAGCGTTTGCACACCAGAAACAAGTTCAGCATTCGCGACACCATAAAGTCCACCACTTAAACCACCTGCCGCCCCAGTTGACGGCACATCAGCAATATCAACACCAACATCACGGCTTATGATTTCAGCATAGTGCTTCAAACCTTCAGCCAATTGACGAACAAGAGGTGGCGTTGCTCCCTTTTGCGGGCCAAAGACTTCAGCGGCTCCCCGTTCACCAAGCAAAGGATTGTTAACATCGCAGAGTACTTTGATGGCCACGCCTTCCAGTAAAGTGTCGAGCGCGGTTTTATCGATTTTGGCAAGCTGGCGTAAAGCACTACCACCATGTTCTAAGGCGATACCAAATTCATCAACAAGTTTAACGCCAAGCGCTTGCAGACAACCAATACCACCATCGACGGTGGCACTGCCGCCAACCCCAACTAAGATTTCCGTCGCGCCATGTTCGATGGCAGAACGAATCAATTGGCCGGTGCCATAAGTTGTGGTGTGCATAGGATTACGATTCTGCGGAGCAATGAGCTCGATGCCACTCGCGCGGGCCATTTCAATGAGCGCGGTTTGACCTTTGAGCGCATATTGAGCCGCAATGGGTAAGCCTAAGGGATTGAGTACCGTTTCCTCAATTAAATCAGCACCCACCGCCTTGCGCCATACTTCCAGCGTATCGTCACCGCCATCCGCGAGGGGCATTGCGACACATTCACAATTCAAATTACTGGCCCGCAAACCAGCAATAATGGCGTCGGCGGCTTCAAATGAACTCAAACTACCACGAAATGCATTGGGACATACGGCAATTTTCATAATAAAAAGTGTACCTCCACTAACTTGCTCAATAGTATTTGGGGATTAGTCTAACAAAAATAGCGCGGACTGACTATTTCAAGCTGAAATAGAACGAATAGACAAGCCCTTGTTAATAAGGTGGCTTTAGTACCCCGTGCCACACTATTTGCACGAAATTGAAATGTGCTCCTGAAAATATCATTTGATGGAAAATTTTAGGGGAAATAAAAAAAGCCCGATTAAATCGGGCTTCTGAGCGGGAGACGGGATTCGAACCCGCGACCTTCTCCTTGGCAAGGAGACGCTATACCACTAAGCCACTCCCGCGTAACTTTGGTAAGTATAGCACAGTTAAGAGACATGGCAAGAGTCTTTTTTCGAGAAAAATGCTAAACTTGACCAATCAGGTTTAGGCAAGCGAGAAACTCAATTATGATTGAGCAAGATAAAGAATTTTTGCGACGTGCCATTATTTTAGCGAAGTTAGCCTTGGCGCAAGGTAACGATCCATTTGGGGCTGTTTTGGTTAAAAATAATGTGATTGTGGCTGAAATGGCAGACCAATCAGTGATGCTCTCCGACCCGACCGCCCATGCCGAATTACATCTTATTCGCACATATTGTCAACAAACGCAATTATTTTCATTGGATGGTTATACGCTCTATACCAGCACAGAACCCTGTTTGATGTGTTCCGGTGCCATTCATTGGAGCCGTATTTCACGGGTGGTATTTAGTGTTTCGCAGGCCATGTTACAAAAATCAAGCGGCGGCAATGCTAAAGCATCTTGTCGTGACTTATTATCGCAAAGAGTAGACGTTGTG
>JBNLCD010000619.1:0-3325 GCA_050303635.1 Anaerolineae bacterium | reverse complement strand
GAGCCATCGGGGTTGTAATAACCATAAATTGGGAACCCGTCTAAGGCATAAGCAATGGGTTCAGTGTAATTGCTATCTGCACTCAATTCCTCGAATATACAATTGGGCGCGATATGATAATGATAATCGTCAGCCCGACCTGAATGGCCCCCACACGTGTCTAATTCACCAATCAAATTGGGGTCATGATTTTCGTCATAGATACCATCTTGCTGGGTGGGATTAAAAATCATCACGCCATTAATCGCCACCGCCATCGGACCCTGGCCCGGTGTTTCAGTCGGTTCATCGGCCAATTCAGGATAGAGGGGAATCCGCCATGCATTGTCATCATGAAATGGTTGCGGCAAGGGCACTTGTTGATTCCACGCGGTAATACCAATCATCATTTCGTGATCCGCGAGGCTATTGGCCTCAATATACATATAGGTGTCATCACAATAAATCGTGAGGGTGTCTGCATAAGGTGCAAAAGCCGCATCTTTGCCTAAACACTGTTCATCTAATGCATAATCTGTGGATACTTGAGATAGTTCATTGCTTTGCGCATTACTTATCTGAACACTTAAACCAGCTATTCCCAGCGCTAACACTGAAAATACCATTCTTTTAAACATGGTCATCTCTCCTAACAACAAAAAACCTGTATTTCAATATAGGTTTAAGATATGCAGGTTTAGTTTATGAGATGTTATCGATGTGTAAACTGTCGCGTGGTTATGGCTACTCATCCTCGCTAAAAATATCGAGCCATTCATCGACCTCAGACTTAGAAAGTTTGGGGTCACTTTTAGTGGTGGGGACAACGGTGTCATCTTCGACCTTGTTTTCTTTGCTGACAAATTCTTCTAAACGACGTGCAAAAACCGAAGAATCAACACAGCGCATTCGTTGCCGCCGACCTTGCTCCACAATGACGCGATCTGAGGTGACCAGTGTCCAATTGGAGCCATCCTTCGTATTGCGAATCATCAACTTTAATACATTATCAGCAGTCGAATCAGCGGAGGCAAAATACACTTTAACGCGACTCGTTGAAAGTGGCGACGTTCCCGCTGGTAAACCGCCATCGAACACGACATGAAAACGCTTATTGAGGCGCGCTGAATAACTGCGGAGATAAATGGCTAATTTGGCTTCATCGTCGGGGTCATCGAGGCGAATGGTGGTCATTTGACCAATGAGGTTGTGTCCATCAATTAAATAGGGCATGAGATTGATTTTTGTGAGTCTATTTGGCTAGTCTATGGTGGCATTCTAACAAAAATCGCCGGGAAAACCTATTCCCGGCAAATTCTCAATACAAATTCATCATCACTGGTTTACAAATTAGCCTTGTATCAAAGCGGCTTCACGTTCAGCTTTTTGCGCCCAATATTGCGAAGCATGATACATCGATTCGAAGGTGCCCGCGTCACTCCAGAAACCATCTAAATGAGACCACGCCATTTTGCCCGCATCAATATAGAAGTTGTTCACCTGCGTAATTTCAAGCTCGCCGCGTCCCGCATAATACGGATCACAATCCCGAATAAATTCAAATACCGTGTTGTCAAAGATATATAGACCCGTCACCGCATAATTTGATTTGGGAAAATCGGGTTTTTCTTCAATGCCTTTAATGCGTGCATGATCAGCAGGGTCAAACTCCGCCACGCCAAAGCGTTCGGGGTCATGGACTTCTTTCAGGAAAATCATCGCACCCTCAGCAAAATTGCGGACAGCGGGACCAATATCCGCGTCAGTAGTGTTATCACCTAAAATAACTGCAATCGATTCGCCGTCGGCAAAATCTTCGGCTAGAGCTAAAGCATCGGCAATGCCACCATTTGAGGCTTCTTGATAGGCATATTCTAAATGACGGATACCCAGTTCATTGCCATTTTTCAGCACGCTCAAAAAGTGTCCGGCATGCGGACCACCCGTCACAATCAAAATCTCATCAATCCCAGCTTTAACAAGGGTTTGAATGGGATAAAAAATCATGGGCTTGTCATAAATGGGCAATAAATGCTTGTTGGTGACATGGGTCAGGGGATAAAGACGTGTGCCGAGACCACCAGCTAAAATGACACCTTTCATATAAACTCTCTCCTTTGAGTTGGTTTGCGCTAAGGTCGTTAATCAGTTTGATAATATCTATCTTCGGCCTGAATAAGTCCGCTGATTAACCTCTAGCAGTCTGACTATGGGCTTCAAGCCACTGCTAAACCTCATTCATTGGGTCGTGAAATTTGTTAATTATTGGTGGGACCATAGCCGGAGCGTAGGGGTTGCGTCAGAAAGGAAATACCCGCACCAAATAGTTGATGCGGGTATCCGTTTATAAGGAGAAATCTCGGTGGGAAGCGATCTAGAATAGACCGACAACCCGTCCTTCATCATCAATATCAACATTGAGCAAGGCTGGCTTGGAACCCAAACCGGGCATGGTACGAATTTCACCCAGCAACGGAGTTGCAAAACCTGCACCAACGCTCATCCGTACTTCACGCACCGTCACCGTAAAGCCGGTGGGACGCCCCTTCAAATTGGCGTCATGGCTCAGGCTGAGATGGGTCTTAGCCATACAAATCGGAACTTGGCCAAAACCATTGTCTTCATAGTTCTTAATTTGCTTTTCAGCTTGGGCATCATATGTGACACCATCCGCGCCATAAACTTTCTTCGCGATGATTTCAATCTTATCTTTGATGGGCAAATCCGCATCGTATAAGAATTCAAATTGGCTATCTTGTTCGCAGGCCGCGACCACAGCTTCAGCCAATTCTTTACCGCCCGGACCACCTTCTGCCCAAGTGTTGCTTTCGGCTACGGCAAATGCACCCGCATTTTCTGCAATCTCGCGAATCATGGCAATTTCGGCGTCTGTATCAGTGTGGAAACGGTTAATGCAGACCACCACCGGAATACCATATTGCTTGACGTTTTCAATATGGGCTTCAAGATTGCCTGCGCCAGCTTTGAGTAAGTCCAGATTTTCATTGATATAATCTGCATGTAAATCCTTGCCAGGGACTACTCGTGGACCACCGCCGTGCATCTTGAGCGCGCGAACTGTCGCGACCAAGACCACTGCATCAGGGGTTAAGCCACTATAGCGGCATTTGATATTGGCGAATTTTTCAAAGCCGATATCGGAACCAAAGCCACTTTCGGTGATGACATAGTCACCCATTCGGAGGGCAATTTGATCTGCCAAAATACTGCTATTCCCATGCGCAATATTCGCAAATGGACCGGCGTGGACAAAGGCTGGTTGTCCTTCAAGCGTTTGGAGCAACGTTGGCATAAGGGTGTCTTTCATCAAGACAGTCACGGCTCC
>JBNLCD010000618.1:0-3326 GCA_050303635.1 Anaerolineae bacterium | reverse complement strand
ATTTAACATTTGGCTTGGATGTGAGCCGCAAAATTTATGAACGCCGTTTTATTGGCTTCATTATGATTTTTATGCTGGCCATTTTCTTAATTGCTTCCTTGCTGACCAATGTTATTTTTAGCTTCTTGGGTCTGCTATTTTTAAATAGCTTCAATGTGTGGCTCCAAATGGCGAGTCTCTTCGTGCCAACGGCGTTTAATGCGGCGATTTTTACCATGCTCTATGGCTTCTTACCGCGTCACCATTTACGGTGGGATGCAATTTTACCCGTGTCACTTTTTGCGGGTGGTGCATTTGAAGTGGGTAAATGGGTCTTTGTTTGGTATTTGCAAAATCTATCCTCACTCGACTATGTATACGGCTCGGTGACAACGGTCGTCGTCTTCTTGCTGTGGATGTTCTACACTTTCTGCCTGTTATTATTAGGCGCGGAAATTAGTGTGGCCGTGGATGACTGGATGGAACGTCCGTTGCAAACGGTCCGCGAAGATACCCGTCCGCCGGCGTTGCTCACCGAAGGGCAATTTGCCCGCAATTTATTTTCGGGCAATAACTCCGATAACGATAAATAGCCCCTAATTAAAGATAATCAAGGGCCTGAAGACCCTTCTTAAAGATATAACCTAGGATTGAACAGACCCCGTAATCTCCAAAAGAGTCATAACAAGGCGACTTTCTTTAGCCCCTTATCTTCAGTCCAACTCACGTTAATTATTAAATAAATTCTTTCTCTGAAAACTTAAGATATAGAAATTTTTCTCCGAAAAGCGCTTGCAATAGCGCTTTTTTACTTTTCCCCGGCATGTTAAATCACATTTAAGTCTATTTGAGGTAGCTATAACCATAGGATTTTACTTCCCAATTATAGTTAAGTTCGTAACGCTTAAGAGGAGGTACTTCAATGACCCAAGCTGTCTCAAATCGGAAAAAGAAAAAAGCCAACCTGACCAAATGGAATTTATTCCTAGATATTGCCCTCGTGCTCGCTTTCATTGTGGAAATGGAAGAAAGTTTTACGGGCTTGCCATTCCATGAAGTGTTGGGCTTGGTCTTTGCCGCGATGTTTGTTCTGCACATCATTTTGCACTGGGACTGGGTAGTCAGCATTACCCGCACATTTTTCAAGAAGCTTATTCACGAATCACGCGTTAATTATGTGCTGAATGTCGCTCTATTCATCGACATGATCGTGATAACGGTGACAGGCATTGTGATTTCGCACACCCTTGGCTTCCGCCTCGATGTGGCGCGCGATTGGCAAAAAATCCACATTATGGCATCTGAACTCAGTCTGATTATTGTCGGCTTACACGTGGCCATGCACTGGAAATGGCTTTCAACCAATACCACGCAATATATCTTTAAATTCCTAAAGATTAAGCGTCCCGTCCGGCAAACGAACACGGGCCAAGTTAACCAACCCAAGGAGATTTTTAATGTCCCGGCACAATAACAAACATCGGACCCGAAGTTTTCTTATCTTAATCGCTGTTGTTCTCGTCATGGGATTGGCTCTGTGGCAAACCGAAAATCTGGTTAATCCCTTCCAATATTCAAAAATCATGATGAACACAGCGCCGATGCCTGATCCGGCTGAAGCAAGCCCAGAAGAAGTAGGTTTCACAATGGTCAGTCTGGATGATATTGATGCGACAAACGCTGAAGAAGCAATGCCCGCACTACCTGACGGTGGCGAAAGACCAGACCATGAAGCCGTCACAGGTTGGCAACAATACGTCAAATTCGCATGGGATGATATTGGTGGCGTATTTTACAACCTATGGATGATCTTAGCTTTAACCGTGGGTGTCATTGTCGTGGCACGACCCATCGGCTGGATTATCAAAACCATGAAAAAGTTCACCAAGCATCAATCCGCCGCTAATCCGGCCTAACAAAACATATCAATTGAATAATCGATCAACAAGTCTAACAAATAACAAAGGAAAAAACACAAATGGCTAATCAATATTTCAAATGGAGTCCGCAAGCGCTTAAGAAACTCGGTGTTTCAACCGCTTTAATCACAACTGCCGCCTTGAGTGGGTGCAGTCTGATTGAAAATTTTCAAAACGACTCAGTTTCATCCGTTGTGACCGAGGATGAAAGTGCCGAAAGTTCAAGCGCCGCTGTGGTTGAAGAAACGACCTCTGAAGACAGTGTAGCGACTGTACCTGATGCGGACACCAATGCACCCGATTCATTCCCTGGTGATCGTCCAGCCCCACCCGATGGCGGCCCCGGTGGACCCGGTGGGCGTGGCGGTCATGATCATCATGACCAAGAATTGTCTGAAGATGCCTATAATCCCGATGAACTGATTGCAGTTGACCCGACCACGACGACCACTGAACAATCTAGCACGAATAGTAGCACGGTAACCTATGCAGACAGCTTCCAAGATGGTCAATACGTCGGGGATTCTGTTACAGCAGATCGCTGGGGCAATATGCAAGTGGTAGCCGTTATTGAAGATGGTGAATTGACCCAAGTTTTAATTGCTGATTATCCACGGAGCACGGATCTTTCGGACGTGATTACCCGCAATGCTTTGCCGTCCTTGATTAGTGATGCGATTGAAGCGCAAGATGCTGACGGGATTGATATTGTCTCTGGCGCAACCGACTCCAGCCGCGCATTTATCGAATCACTCGATTCCGCGTTAGAAGATGCGCTCATTCTGGATGATGGAGCCACCAGCTAATGAAACAAATTCGGCTTTTGATGGGGATGCCCATCACCGTGGAAATCGTCGATGCCGCAGTTACTTCTGCGGTATTCGACGAAGTTTATGACTATTTTCGCTATGTGGATGAAACATTCAGCCCGTTCAAAGAAACCAGCGAAGTGCAACGGATAAATCGGGGGGAACTGAAGATCGAAGATGCTTGCTATGATATGCAGATAATCCTCGAATATGCGGAACGTACCCGCGTCGAAACCTATGGCTATTTCAATGTGTGGCATGATGGCGTTTTTAACCCATCTGGCGTTGTCAAAGGCTGGGCAATTGATGAAGCCGCTAACATCCTCTACCGTAAAGGGTTTGAGAACTTCTATGTAGATGCAGGCGGCGATATGCAAATTTATGGCCACAAGGCAGATGGTGAAAATTGGCGTGTGGGTATTCGTAATCCATTTAACCGCAAGCAAATTGTGAAGACCATTCAACTCGAAGAAGGTGGCGTGGCCACATCGGGCCCCTATATTCGGGGTGATCATATCTATAATCCGGTAAATGATGAAAAACTAGATGAAATCATTAGTATGACGGTGATTGGCGTGGATGTTCTGGAAGCAGATCGTCTTGCCACGGCGGCTTTTGC
>JBNLCD010000617.1:0-3327 GCA_050303635.1 Anaerolineae bacterium | reverse complement strand
TGCAGTTGGGAAGCAAACGCTTATCAAATGGAATGATTAGTTTTGCGGTGCAGGATAATGGCCAGGGTCTTAGTGAAGCTGATCAGGCACAGCTGTTCGGGGAATTTTCTCGTCTGCATACAGGCTCAATTGATGGTCATGGTTTGGGTTTCTAAAGCGCCATTTTCCAGCGGGGTAATCACATGGCCATAACTGGCATAAGGATAGGGACCAAAAAGTGCCTCGAAGTATTCAAAGGCTAAATTAGTAGTGTTGAAGAGTGGCACAATATCATCATGCGTACCGCGATAATAATACGTGCGTAAGGGAATGCCGCTTGATGTTAAATCTGCTGATAGTTCATAATCCCCTACCGCAATTGTCGCCAGATAGGTCGCCATTTCTGACGCTAAATCCCATTCGAAGGTTTGACCCTCTTGACCAGCGGGTTGACCATTCGCCACCACCCAAAATCCTGCAGGGACGGTTACGGTGAAATGATAGGTGGCGCGGTCACGGGGATGGTCATTGCACGGAAACCACGAGCGCGCGCCGTCGGGTTGATTGGCAAAGGTCAGGCTCAAGGGATCATCTGAATATTCCAGCCCAACCGTGAAATAACCCGTGTAGATCGATTCGTGCGGTTTGGGTTGGATGTGATAAGCAATTCGAGTCTTAAATTCAGTGCCGAAATCGAGGGCTGTGGGCAGGGTTATCCATAATTTATTATCGTGCTGAACATATTCAGCGGATGTGCCGTCAATCGTAACGCCTTCAACCGTCGCTTCATCCAATAGATCGACCGTGAAATATTGGAGATGATGCCAGAGAATACGACTCGTCAGTTCAACCTCACCAGACACAGTAATTGTGGCGGGGTCAATATTGAGATCAAGATCATAGTGCAGAACATCATAACCCGCATTGCCGAGTTCCGGTGCAAAACGATCACCGATGGTCGGTTCGCCCCGGACCGCATCCGGCCAGATGGCTTCATTCAACACAGCGTCGAGCGCTGGGAGATTCAATTTCTCATTGAGTACCCAAACTTGATTGGCCCAAACTTGGGTCGGCGTCATGAAATTATCTGCCCAAGCTAAACCCACGACCCCAGCTTCTGAATAATAAGCTTGGCCAATCAGCGGCAAGTTGTTTTGCATCTTACCCAAAACGGGCGCATCCGACAGAACCGCCAAAACGGGTGTTTCTTGTTGGCTATCATCAGGGACGGCTTGAGTGGGTTGCTTGCGCCAGACAGGGGTGCTATCGCCCAGATAAACCGTTTCATCACCCTGATAGAGCGGCGTTTGTGACTCAAGATGACGAGCATCTAAATGGACAGCGGTTAAATTCGGCCATGTTTGGGCTAGCCGGGCTTCATCCACCCTGAGAAGGGCAATATCATTGACGCGATTCACATATAGCAGATTTTCCACGGAGATTTCAGACGTTTCGCCAGCGCGCATGACCCTCATTTGAGTGGTTAGATCATACGCAAAACAATTGCTCAGCTTGGCGTCAGTGGGTGGTTTAACGAGATCAAATGCGTTTTTTTGTTGCGTTGCGCAAACTTGCCATTGAAGCGGTTCTTCCCACGGATGATCCACGCCATCAGCCACATAATCCCAAAGTTGATAGCGGAGTTGGGGGGCTTTCTCTTGGTCCGGATTCCAGAGTAGACGTTCAGCCGTGACATTGCGCGCACTGGTCAAAATCAGTCCGTGGCCAAGATAGACACCCGCTGAATGATAGCCAGTGGCATCAATCAAAACAACGTCCGCCGTTGCAGGCGCACTGGGCATGGCTTGGGAAAAATGAAGAGGTGGCATGGGTAGAATGGTGAGTAACCATATGCCCAACGCCACCTGAATGAGTTTGCGTTTCATAGATATTAAGTGACTAATGAATTAACTCTCGACAGTCCAACTGGCTTGCAAGGCTGACCAATCCAAGCCACTGCTGGCCGTTTCTGTCGAAACATAGGCCCGATACAGCGTATCGTCCGCATTCCCGCAGGCGGAAATTTCAACGCCGACACCGGGTACATCCGCTTGGGCACCGGCACTCGCCACAGCAACCGCCGCCGATTGAATACTGGTCAAGGCGACACTCGGAATATCAGCCGGTGAAGCACCCGTGCAATCTGCGGTGGTGCAAACGCAGGTTTGGACAAATAACGTTTTACCCAAATCTGTTTCTGCAAAAATCGGGCTATTATCTTCGCCTAAATTCAGGCTCGCGAGCGTATCCACTGCGCCACCATCTTCAAGCGCGGCCAAATCGGCTTGACCCGTATCCGCATCATTATCTTCGTTTAAGAGGACGGTGCCTAAAACAACGGCCATAATCACGGCCACAATTCCCAAGAGAATTTGCGTGACAGTGCTCAGACCACCTTCACCGTCTTTTTCTTTGATGACAGCGGGTTCGTCGCTAGCCAAAATATCAGTAAAAAGATCGTCATCTTCATCAATAAGTAAATCATCAAGGACGCCGCCCCCACTGGGCTTACGGTCCTTTGGGTCCGCCGGCACCTCGGCCAACAAGGCTTCTTCAGCCGGTGTCGGTGGCGCAATTTCATTGAGTTGAGCCAAATTGGCGCGAGCTTCTTGATGACCCGGTTGTGTTTTGAGCACATTGACCAGTGCGAGGCGGGCTTCTTGGGGATCATCAGTGGCATAAGTCATCAGCCACCAGGCATCCACATTGGCGGGGTCGGCCTGCACAATAGGCCGCAGAATATCTAAGGCGGCATCATCTTGTTCTTGTTGAATCAAATCATACGCTTGATTAAGTTGGGCTTGCGTATCGCTCACGGATTACCCGCCTCCTTTGTTTGCATGAATAACAATAAGTGTTTTTCTTGATTGCGGGATGCCTCAAGTGTACTTGGCTTGGGCATTTCCAGCAAGTTTTGTATTAAACTAAAATTGTAGGATAATCTAAACGTTTAAACAAGGCGTGGAGGAGATCTGAATGCGACGTGTGGTGCTGTGGTTAACCCTTGTGAGTTTCATTATGGCCGGATGCGGTCAATTCCCCGAAGGCAATATCAATCCGCATAAATTGGCTGACGCCAACGGACGATTCGTGGAAGTGGACGGGGTCGAAATCTACACGCAAATATGGGGTGAGTCGACCAATCCCGCCGTGATATTGGTGCACGGTTTTGGAGCCTCCACATTATCTTGGCGACTCAATGGACCTGCCATCGCTGATGCGGGTTATTATGTTGTTGCCATTGATCGACCCGGATTTGGGCTGTCGGACAAATCCACCGCTATTGATTACACACACGCGGGGCAAGCTGATTTGCTGGTGGCCTTAATGGATGAACTGGACATCGCG
>JBNLCD010000616.1:0-3333 GCA_050303635.1 Anaerolineae bacterium | reverse complement strand
CACCTTGTTTAGCGTAAGTAATGCCAATATCGGTCAACCGATTTGCAACGAGGTTCTGATTGCGCAGTTCCTGTTCTATTTTGAGACTTTGTTTAAGATAATTACGAGCTTCAACATAGTCTCCATGTACATCAGCAAGCCGCCCTAATAAAGCCAATGCGGTTGCTTCACCTTCTTTATATTTAACTTTTTTGGCTAGAGAAATACTTTGCTTACCAAATTTTTCGGCATCATCAAACTCCCCTTGTCGCCATGTGACTCGACTTAGGCCGTTTAAAGCATCAACTTTTATCTCTTGTTGAAGATTATCTTGTTTTAAACTTGCTTCATAATGAGTACGGGCTTCAGCATAATTTGCGCGACGTTCTTCAACATCACCTAATAACACTGCAACCTTGCTATGCTTGGTATTCCTTGCAGTCGGAGCTAGTTCTCGTCCACGTTGGAGCATTTGATGAGCTCGATCATATTCCGCCGTAATGCGAATCATACGTTCGCTGGCTTGGATGATATATTTGATGGCTTGGTTAGCATCGCCGGCTATATCCCAATGCGTAGCTAATTTTTCAGCATAGGCAATATCGTCTGGATACGTGGCTTCAATACTTTCGGCGACTGCACGATGAAGTGCAGGTTCTTCGTCTGCCTTGAGATCACTCAAAATTGTTTCACGCAGTTTATCATGCGCAAATTGCCAATTACCATCTAACACATCGAAAACCGCCACATTAGCACCGGCTGTAATAAATGCTTCGATATCAGTTGTGGGACTAACCTTTGTCAGAATAGCCTTATCTAACTGACGCCCGGCCACTGCGGCCAATTTAAGCAGGTTTTGGGCCCATTCGGGTACACGCCCTAAGCGCCGACGTAACACTTCTTGCATGCCACCCGCCATAACTTTCTCTGGCAGTCCTGACTTGCCAATATCATCGAGCCGACCAGCTTCTTCAGCAAGCGCCCGTACAACTTCAACCATGAAGAAGACATTGCCCTCCGTTTCCTTATTCAGAAGTTTAATAACCTCTTCATCCTGACCTGCCGCTCCTAACATCGATTGACTGAGCTTGATGACATTTTCTTCTGTTAAGCGCGCAAGTTGGAGCGCTTCCATTTCCGGCAAATCGTCGGGCAGATTGGGTTTTTCATCAGTTCGATAAGTCCCAATAATCATTAGCGCTAAATCATCATTTTGACGGGCTAATAACGCTTGCAGAACAGCCAGACTTTCCTCAGACCACTGCAAATCCTCCAAAATCAAGAGGATGGGTTTAGTTTGGCGTTTAAATACATCGACAATAAGCAGATGGAGACGTTCTTGGTGCGTTTTGCCACTCAAGGGGTCAACATCGGGAACCGGTTTGCCCAACAGGTCGCCAATATTGGGCACAATTTCCTTGAGAATACCCGCTTCTAAGTCACTGAGTTGAGTGTTTAAGATCAAATGGCGCAATATTTCGCGCCACAGTTGATACGGGAGTCCATTGCTCACACTTTGTCCACGCAAAACACGGATACCATCGACGAGCGCGTAGGTACGCAGTTCATCTACAAGACGCGACTTGCCAACCCCACTTTCCCCGCCGACTAACCAACTGGACGCTTTTTTCTCATCTTTGAGTTGGACTAGGCTATCTTTAAAGAGCTTGAGTTCCGTCTTGCGACCAACAAAGGTCGATGCCTGCAAAAAACTTTCCCGAATGACGGCGGTTTCTTCCGGAATGGATTGGTTTATTGCGCCATATAAAGTGCTAATGGCTTCCCACGCACTAGCTGGACGGGCATCCGGTGCCTTAGAAATCATGGATTGGATAAATGCCCGATAAGACGGATCTAGCGCACTTACATCGGGTTCTTTGCGCAAGATCTCGTCAAGTAAACCCATGAAGCTACTCATATCAAACGGATATTCACCGAAAAATATTTCGTAGGCAATCATGCCCACTGCATACAAATCCGTTTGCACGCTGGGACCACTGCCGCGAAATAATTCAGGAGCCATGTAGGCCAACGTGCCAGCCGCAGTTTCTTGATCGGTTGATTCAGCATCTGGATTGTGATTAATGGCTAAACCAAAATCGAGAACCTTAATCTGGTCTTGATAAACTAAAACATTAGCAGGCTTAATATCGCGGTGAATAATGCCCCGCCGATGGAGATACATGAGGGCCTGAAGTGTTTCAAGGATCAGTTGAACTTTCTTTTCCGTAGTTTGTGTTTTGGCATAATCCGTAAGGCTTTGCGCATTCGGCAAATACTCCATCGTGAAATAGGGTTGCCCATCGTCATCAAAGCCATAATCCTGAACACCAATAATATGCGGATGACGCAAGGTTGAGAGCGTCCGGAATTCTTGGGCAAGCGCGACATATTGATTTTGAGATGAGTTGCTGAGATTGAAGTTGAGTTGATTGGCGGGGACGAAAACCTGTTTCAAGGCAAGTTTCTCGCCAGTTAAACGGTCATGGACGCTATAAACCTTGCCCATGCCGCCTTCGCCTAACTTCTCAATAATCTGGTAGCGATTGACAAGAAGTTTATCTTGATATTCCATTAGACCCTCATCCCTAAAGAAAAATCAAAAGTAATACCATGAGTATAACATTGCTCAAAAATGGTCACAAATAAGCATGCAGAGATTATTGGTGATAGTTGGTAATAATTTACTTAATAGATGATTTTTGCTTGAAAAATAAGAATATGAACTTTGCATATCATCTCAGAATAACGTATAATCCGACGCGACTTTTGCTTAGATTTGTCTGAATAGATGGAAAGGAGAAGCGCCACCACGAAAAACTTCGTAGGGCGCTATTTTTCTATGCCTGAATTACATGTTTCCAATCACCCTCTCTTGCTCCATAAGTTACGCATTTTACGGGATAAAGAGACCAAGCACCGTCAATTTCGTGAAGTGGCTGGTGAAATGGCTAAACTCCTGTGTTATGAAGCTACCGCCGATTTACCTGTCGATCATGTCGAAGTCGAAACGCCCCTCCAAATGGCCCCTGCCCACCGTCTCCAACAAGAAATAGGTTTAGTCCCGATTTTACGAGCCGGTTTGGGTATGGTCGATGGTATGCTGGAAATGATGCCGGGTGCCCAAGTTTGGCATCTGGGATTTTATCGGGATGAACGCACCTTGAGTCCCGTCGCTTATTATAATAAACTCCCCGTAGACCCCACGGTGCAACTCTGCCTCATCCTTGATCCGATGTTGGCAACCGGTGGTTCCGCCGTGGCGGCTATTGATGTGCTCAAAAACTGGGGTGTTAAACAAATCAAGTTTGTGGGGTTAATTGGTGCACCGGAAGGGGCGGCTAATCTCCATAA
>JBNLCD010000615.1:0-3336 GCA_050303635.1 Anaerolineae bacterium | reverse complement strand
ATTGAGTTGCTGGTTGGCCTGAACCATGTTCCGCCACTCTTCAACCAAGCTTTCACAAAATGTCATGATATTCATCAATTGGGGGTCATATTGTAAAAAGCCATGTTGTGACTTGGTGAGAATATCAATATCATCTAGCATTTTACCGAGTTGTTCAACTTGAGCAACAATATTGCGAATATGTTGGTGACGTTTTTCTTTGGTCAGTTTATCCGTATACTTGACAAGCAAAGTCGATGAATTAAGGATGATTGTTAGGGGAGTGCGAAATTCGTGGGCAATAATTGAGATGAGTTGAGAACGAAATTGGACCTGCTCTTTTTCTTTGGCCAATTCAAGTTCAAGTTGGGCATGTTCTTTTTGTAATTGTTCAGCATTTTTGCGTTCTGTTATATTGCGGCTGATCATTACCAAGCCGATGATTTTAGCTTCCAAATCATACATGGCCGAAATTGTGATCTCAATCGGTATCTCTAATCCATTTTGGGGTCGGTACTGAGTTTCAGTAACAAATTTTCCATTCAGCATTACAATGTTTAGAATGTCTTCTATGTAGTTATCGTCTATTTTTGTAGGCCAGATAGCGTCAATTGATTTCCCAACAGTCTCTGTACTTGAATAGCCAAATGTCTCCTCCGCATTTCCCATCCAGCGTTGTATAACACCATTGGTATCTGCCAAAATAATCGCACTGGGCAGTTGCTCCAGAATTTCATGCGAAAGTTTGAGTTCTTGTGCCTGATGTTGCAGGGTCGTGTTCAACACACTGAGTTCAATTTCACGTTGTTGGAGGGTATCGAGCATATGGTTAAAGGATGTTGAGAGCTGGGTAATTTCGAGACTACCTGAGGCAGATGAGCGGGCATTAAAATTACCGGCACTGATGTTATCAGCTACGTCAACCAATGCGGTAAGTGGGCGCGTCTGTTGCAAAATGGTCATTCCGCTAATGCCAAGTGCAATAAATCCGGCGAACAGGGTTATGGCAATGATCACAGACAACAGTTCATTCGCAGGGGCAAATGCGTCCTCAATAGGCTTTTCAACGACAATTGTAAATTCTTGACCGCCAAGCGGTAAAGTTTCTTTGACTAGCAGCATATCATCTCCAGATAAACCTTTGGACTGGCCTTCTGAAATACTGAGATCAAACGCTGTTTTACTGAGAACAACCGAAGGATTCGGATGGGCAATGATATGCTCATCGGCATCCACTAAATAAGTGATTTCTTGGTCCATTGAAAGATTGGACACGATTTTCCAAATTGCACTAATTCGAATATCAGCAATGAGGATATAGTCTATTTCCCCGGTTCGTGGACTTTCCAATGGCATGGATATTGATACTAAAGGTTCCTGAAGCACTGGATCAAAAAATGTGTCGCCAAAATACGTGTTCTGGGTCTGCATGGGTTGCAAAAAAGCAGTATTCGTTGCCCAAGAAGCCGCCTCGTCCTCGGCAACAACTTCTGTCCGCGATAAATGCTGAACAACGCGACCTTCTTTATCAAGGAGTATGACTTGTTCATAGACACGTTGGGAAGACATCAAGCTGGTCAACAAAAGATACTGTTGATCTGTGTCTACAATCGCGAGGCCACCCACATCATACAAAAATTGCAGTTCAGTTTGGCGTTCCGTAAAGAAGCCATCTATATCCGTTTTGGCTAACCGCGCAGTTTGTCTTTGCTCCTTGATAGACTGTTCCTCAAGCACAGAGAAACTTCGCTCGCTTACAACATAAGTAACAAATAGCATGGGCACAACTGTGAGTGCAATAGATACAATGACCAGTCGGACCCGAAAAGATTTTACGACCATAATGCGTCTTACTATTGATTGCTCCGAATAACGACTTCAGCTTGTTGTAATGTGCTGTCGGGAATCTCTAAACCGATGGCTTCGGCCGCTTCCAGATTGATTACAAGATAGAACTCGGCTGTTTCTACCGGAATCTTGCCGGGGTCACTCCCCTTTAAAATTTGATCGGCAATCCGGGCCGCCTGTTTGCCAACATCGTCATGCACAAATCCATATGTGTACAATGCGCCATTTTCGACCTGAATAACACTCGGACCAGATACGACCAAATCTCGTTCGTCAGCCGCCAAAACAATATCGGCAAGTTTCGCGCTGGTCACTGAATCAGGGAGCATAAAAATTGCATCAATATCGTCTGTTAAGTTATCCAAAACTTCCTGAACTGCATCTTCATCAGGTGTTTCGCGGATAACTAAATTGATAGCAAGATTCTCGACATCTTCTTGCAGTTGGTTAAGCGCACTGACCGGAGCCGTATCATTGGGGTTATACATTACCAGCACGGTTTTGGTTTCCGGTGCTATTTCAACTAACCATTGCATGCGTCGAGCTTGATTATCCACGAGGCGCACGCCTGTCATATTCGCACCGGGCTCTGTCAAATTTTCCATGACGCCGGATTTAATAGGGTCGGCGATCACGCCAAACACAACCGGAATACCTGTTTCAGGTTTTACAACGCGATAGGCGGCTTCACCTGTGGGAGTACCGGCTGTGAAAATGAGGTCAACTTTCTGATCAACCATTGATTGCAAAACGGTTTCAAGTTGATCATTAGGGGTGAAGGTATCAGCAAAAACATAGGTGATATTTTCACCTTCAATATACCCTAATTCAGTCATCCCTTCTCTGAAACCTTCCACATTGCGGAGGCCATTCGAATTGTTGCTAATTAAGGCTACAGTGAATGTTTTATCGGCTTGATCTTCGGTTGTTTTCTCATCATCTGAGCGCTTGCAGGCGGATAGACTTAAAAGACCTATTAGAAGTATTATTGTGACATATTGGTATTTTTTCATTTTAGATGTACTCCAAATCGGATCTAAATTTAGTACCTTTGTGCTGATTAGAAGTAGACCGAAGCAACTTATAAACCTAACGTTGATCTTAATATTTTGTTTATGATTATATCGTAAATAATTAATAGAACTATGAAATTCAGTCTTCTTTAGATTTCGTTTATTCTTATGAAATTTCTAATAGGCGATTAAAGAAGAAGATGGCCGTGAAAAACAAAAACTCCCTCAGCTTTGGGGGAGATTTTATGCTAACAATAGAAGATAGTCGACTACTTAGGGTTTAATAGCCCGCCATGCTAAAAAGCCGGGGCTCGTCATCAATTCCGCATAATCGTCAGGGGCGATGGCCTGCATGGCTTCAATGGGACGATGTTCATGCAAATAATCAAGCTGAAATCCGGCTGTCACGAGCGGATTAAGCATTTCACCCAACGGACGCCGAAAGAATTTAATCACCGGTGGCGGATCACCAAAGCCGCTCCACGTGGCTTCAGCT
>JBNLCD010000614.1:0-3391 GCA_050303635.1 Anaerolineae bacterium | reverse complement strand
CCAAAGCAAATGAAGTAAACCCAGAGAACCATGTTTGATCGATAGGGTTAATGCTTGATAGCATTCCTAATGCATATCCGATGAGTGTGATCGTGATGAAAATGGCAATTTGTTTCATGGGTTTACTTGGTCTTTGTTGGCTTGAGTAAGAATGATGGATAGAATTGATAGGTTCGCCAAAACTGTCTGTATTGGTACTTTGCTAAGAACTGGATTGATTATTCCTGAGCAAAATGTACCACAAAAAGAACAAAATGATTAACGGCATACTAATCAGCAAAATACGGGTGATGTCATTCAGATATTGATCTTCGAAAATCGAAATAACGGCTGTCATCACCTCGAAAAGCACCAAGGCGCTAAAGACTAAGCCGAGCGTATTTTGCTTGTTCTGAATAGCTGTATCTTCAATTGAGTTACGCAGATGCCAAAAACTATGATAGATACTTTCAGTGGTCGAAATCCATTCATTTAAAGTTTGGAAACGATCATTAATATTTTTGACCCAGTCGTTTGTACCTAAAGTATAGTATAAGTTGCGAATCAACTTGATGTGAAAATCATCATCCACCAATTTATCGGGATTATCAAACTCCTCAATTCCATTCAATAGATTGAATCTAAAATTCTCAATATCAATGAGATATTCATTGATTTCCACTAAGACTTCGTAAGGTAATAGTTCATGTGCTCGGATTGCATCTCTGAGCCTACTCTGATGGTTATGCAAATTTTCATAAAATAAGGGAATATTCACGTCCAACCAATCATCAATAATCCGCAATAAATGATAGTTCGAGACCGCTATTTGAAACGAGTGTAGGATGGTCTTTTCCTCTGTAACATTAAAGTTAGCGACGGTTTCATTGCATTCTTCGCGGGGCATAAGTTGTATCAGAACGGCACCTTCATAAGCCGCTAGCATCAGTACATCATTGGCCACATTCCAAATTCGTGTTTCCTCATTGATAATTTCACGGATAAAGCGTTGACTAAGCCGATTTATTTCCCAACAATTCGGTTTGGCCACAAATTCGACGATCTCTTCTTGATTATCTTCAAAAAAGGCATCCGTCGACTCATAGCCTTGCACCTCAATCACCGTAAATGGCATTTGGATTTCATGTTGCAGGGTTAATACAGGTTTAATCTCTGGAGTAATTGAGCCTAAATGATATTGGCGAATAGCTTCTGCCAATGTGTCTAATTTGACATAATCTGGCCGGGATGATTGAACGCCATCCCACAGATATTTAATAGGTTCAGTCGCAACAACCTTAAAAGTGTCATTTAAATGCAATCCATTGAGCCGATACATGAGATGGCTGGCCAGCGGCGTAGAATGTTCTACACAAAATGTGATAAGGCCTATGTTTTGGAGTTGAAGTTTAATATCCCATGTTATCTTTAGGTTTTCCCTAACTTCAAGCGGCTCAAAAAAGCTCAGTTCAGCCAGACGCTCATGGCTAATATATGTCTCCGCAGGTCGATCGGCTGACGGCATGATTGTATACGGCTTATGATCATGCTTATAATGCTTGGTATAGAATGCCGGCACAAATGCATCTTCAATCGGAAACTTCTCACGCAAAGTTTCAATATGATGTGGTTTTATACCAAGCTCAGTAGCTTGTGTCCTATCAAAAAATGAAATATTTACCATTGGAATATTATATAGAAAATAAGAACGCATCTTTTCTACAATCATCTATCACAATCTCCCTAAAACAAATTTATGAATAACTTTATTATTCAATTATAGAGAGGTTATGGACAATAACTGCCAATCCCCTAACTATTGGGAGGCATTATGTCATAAAATCAACAGCAATACCTGCTTTAATCTTACGACTTGATAATTGACCACCCTGTCTCAGACCGACAGGCCGTTTGTACAATCCGCATTACCAGCATGTCCTTGCTAGTCTCAATAGTCTTGTTTTAGAGATTATCCATCTCGCCCCTGCCTTCCTATATTCCCAATTACGATGCTATTTAGCCGCTAACCTCTAGCTTGTCTGTTGACAACTTTGTAAAAGCCCTGCTCCTCATAACTTCAGTGTGGCAAACTTGTCTCCCACTCCTTATAATTACGCGAGGAAAACCAGATAGCTCATTTTATTGTGACCTGTACTTAAGGAGTTAATATTCCCATGAATAATGATGATATTCGCAGTAGCATTGCCGAGCTTATCGGCACCTTTATGCTGGTATTTGTTGGTGCCGGTGCGGCCGCACTGAGTGCTAACCCCGCCAATGGTATGAATGTAGTCGTCCCTGCCTTGGCGCATGGTCTTATTTTGATCACCATTGTTGCCACCTACGGCAACATCTCCGGCGCACATGTAAACCCCGCTGTAACCCTTGGTTTGCTGGTCGGTGGCAAGATTGATCTGCGTCGGGCTGGTTTTTATTGGCTAGCTCAAATTGTTGGTGGTTTGTTGGCCGCAGGCGTACTCCGCATTGTTTTGCCCGGTGCCGAATTCATTGGCAGTGATGGCCAAAGCACAACTTATCTGGCCACTCTTGGTCAAACCCTGCCCGCCGATGGTGTGACTGACGGCATGATTTTGGTACTTGAAGGTATCCTAACCTTCTTCTTAGTCAGTTCTGTCTATCAAAGCGCAGTTTATGGCAAGACCCCAACCCTTGCCCCCCTGTTTATTGGTTTTACACTGGCCGCTGGAATTTTATTGGGTGGTACATTAACTGGTGGATCGATGAACCCCGCCCGTACCATTGGCCCCGCCTTCATTGCTAAAGATACCCAAAATATTCAACAAGTGATCTTCTATATTATCGGCACTCTGTTGGGTGGTTTGTTGGCTGGCTTCGTTCATAGCGATTTGTTTGCTCCCGCTGGCAGTGACAAGAAAAAGTAAGCCGTAAACTCTAATGCAAATTCTCGTTATTGGTAACACTGCGCAAGCGGCTTGGGTGACCAGTCGCTTGCCAAAACAGAATATGACGGTGCAGTGGTGGGCAGAGTCCGCCACTGCTTCATTTACCATCCAACATGGCTCCACATCCGAAAAAATCGAAAATCTCCCGCTCGTCACTGAGCTTCAAAAAGCACTTGAACCCATGCCAGATTGGGTCATCATGGCCACTCCAGGTTGGCAAATTGATGCTATAGCCATGCAGTTATTGCAAATTTTCCCGATGGGCAACTATCCCCAATTTCTATGTTTAACGCATGGACTTGGCCCCACCGCTAAACTCCGCACCTTCTTCGGCGAGAAAAATGTGGTACGCGGGGTTATGGGCGCTCAATTCCGCTGGCAAGAACAAAATGTGCAAATCAGTGGTGAACTCGGGATTGTCTTCAGTGAGACTCTGCCCCAATCTGATTTAGGTGAGATCGCCCAAGACAAAATTTGGGGTGGTTCCG
>JBNLCD010000613.1:0-3397 GCA_050303635.1 Anaerolineae bacterium | reverse complement strand
GACGATTGTTCGCGTCCGCAACCGCATCGGATGCCGCACCGGGAGCCGCGAGGTTGGTGGGTTGATACATCCGGCCACCTTGCGACAAAATGACTTCACCGTAGCGCCCCTGCGCATAATTGCCGGTTGCGGTCATATCATCGACAAATTGAATGCGCATGCCTTCATATGGTTCGAAGAATTGTTCGCGTGTCACACCGGACGGAATGGGTAAATCAATTAAGGCGGGCGCAGGTAAAACTTGATTGGTGGCATTAATCGTGATATTGCCACTACTGGTTGCGCTCAGCTGACTTTGGTCAAAATATTCGCTGGCCGTGCCGTTAACTGTAACCAAATCACCAATATTGACTTCCGTGGGACACGTGTTGCAATAGATGAAAATACCTTCCGATGTGCTCGGATTAGCATCAATATCGCTATCTTCTTCTTGGACATAAAAGCCCTTGAAACCAGTGGCTTGATGATCACCGACCACGACACCTTGAATGGTAAAGCTACCTGTGCTGGTGACAGCCGTCCCACTCCCTTGTATATCATGAATGAATGTGGTGGATCCTTGCTGATGCGTCTCAGCGTTGGCGGGGTTATCTGCGAGTATCAGGAAATTACTCAACAGGAAAATAACAACCAAAAGCTTGGTTGTTTTCGATATATATGGAGCAAACATAAACACCTCTTTATACACTAATTGAGTGGATGTGTTTGCTTAGCTAATGAAGATATTGGCGAAATGATCTTCATGAAAAGTCTGAGAATCTTTTCAGGCGAAAATATAGAGTCTTAGAAAAATGTCCGAAAAAAAATCTTTGTATTACTTTTCAAAAAATAGCTAGTTAAGGCAACCACCCAAAAATTTAATTTGACGATCGTAAGTTATGTTTTAAGAGAACAATTGAAATTATAAAAGAAATGTAAAGAAACGACAACGGATAATTATTGGAAAAATTATGCGCGACATCCTATCTCAATAAAAAAGGAGCCATCCAACAACCTGATGGCTCCTCCAAATATGTTTGTCTAAGCGCGTTTATTCGCTGGCCAAGGCAACCCATTGGTCAATAGTAGCGAGTGTAATTGGCCCGACATTGACCGCCGTAATTACGCCCTCGACATCAATCAAATAACTTGTGGGATAACCTGTCACCTGATAGGTTTGATTGATGGAACCATCTAAATCAAGGGCGAGAGGAATGGTTAGGCCAAGTTCTTCCGCAAAGGGATTAATCAAGTCTGGTGATTCGAGGATGTTAACGGCCAAAATAACCAAATCGTCACCGTACAGGGTGCTTGCCTCTTGAAATTCCGGCATTTCTAAACGGCAGGGCGGGCACCATGTCGCCCAGAAATTGAGAATCACAACTTTGCCGCGATAATCGCTTAAACTCACTGGTGTACCGTCAACGAGAGTCGTGGTGAAGTCGGGCGCTTGTTGGCCGCGTTGGGTGCCCGTCGGCAGTTCACCTTCAGCGAGTTCAGGGGGCGGCGTGACATCGGCATGCATCCCCTCGATGATGTCGGCCACAATAGGGGCATAATCGGTTTCCCAATTTTCCGCACTGCCCACAAAACTTACGCTATACATTACCGATTGGGAATCAACCAAGACAATCGTGCCCCGATTCGGGCCATTGAAAACATTTTCAATATCCACTTGAAGCGCTTCGGCATCACCCACCGTTATTTCCAAAACATCACTGATAGGTACGCCGCCCGTACCGCCAATCGCTTGGTCGAGAATAGCGCCCCGATCTTCAAAGGTAACGGTGGTGTAGGCGGTCCCAAATAGATAATCGTAGGGTTGGACCATGACTTGAATCATCATGCCGGGCAGAGTTTCATTATATTGTCCCCCAAATAGATAGGGCAAAGTTGTCTCATAATCCGGCACAATGATAAACGATTCGGTTGGTCCGGTGCTTCCCTGTGCAACAAGCCAATTCGATTCCATGGGTAAAGTTAAGTGGGTATCCGTGGTGCTGAACTCACGCGCCGTGCTTGCCTCAGAATTGCGGGTAAAACTGAGAGTAATTTGCTCTAGTTCTTCTAATTCTGCTTCAGTTTGCCCGCTGTAAATCATATAGTAGATAAACTGGCCGTCATGAATCATCGTTTGCCCGGAAAATTCGGCGTTCGTATACGGTGGGCCAAAATAATCACGCGTTTGGACAGCTGGCAATCCATCAATTTCAAGTTCTTGGGCAGTGGCAAATTCAGCGCCAAGAATATTATTCCAGAGGGTGGTGGCATCATCGGTGGGACCATTTGTCCATGCTAAGGCGGTGGGGAAAATATTGGCAATTAGCGTTTTACCAATCTTCGGCTTGGTTGGGTCAAGATCAGCTAAGGATTCCAACGCTTCTGCCGAATCACCTACCGTGACAATTTCATCAATAAATATGCCTTCTAAACCACGAATCTGAGCACTTGTATTGACCCATTCCGCAGGTGTGGTCAAACTATAACGGGCCGAAACAGGCTGAATAACAGTCGTTTCAGCAGTTTGGGCCGTCACACGGGAACTGATTTGATTGAGCGGTAAAAACAAGCTCAGCAACGCAGTCAATATAAAGAAGCGAGGCAAAAAACGCATCAATTTCTCCTAATTGGTTAAATTCAATAGAGTTTACAGTAACACAGACGGCTAAATCTGCTATTCTATTACCCACTGGCTGACCGATGTTGGTCAATCGCAGGGATTTGCCTTGTCAGAAATGGTATTTCTCAGCCACAATAGGTGATGGTCAAAATTTAGATGCTTTAAGGACAAACAATCGCCCATGCTCCATGAACCCGGTCATCAATCTAAGCGGACCGTTCCGCTCAAAGCCAAGCCTGCACCACCTCGTCCAGCCGCAGGGATTGGTGCATCACCCGTTGGGGGCTATCCCTATCCCACACCGGCTATAACGCAACAGCCTGTCCAGCCCAGCTATGCACCCCCGCGTCAATCTGCGCCGAGTGCTGCAAGTTTGCGACGGCCCGGCTGTGTAACGATTACCGCTTTGGTTTTCTTTATGATGGCTAGTTTTTCATTACTGGGCACACTGGGTTCTTTACTTCTCCTTGATCCATTGGGTTTGGTTAATAATTTGGGCACCATGGTGATCTTCGGCATGACCGGTCTTGGTTTATGGGCCATGTATCGCTGGGGTGCAAATTTAGCCATTATGTTTGTGGCGACGTCCATTCTGCAATTTGTGTTGTTATATATTTACTCATTCTTTTTGATTGATGATTATGTGACGAGTAGCGTTGGACAAGGGTATTTGCTCTTTTTCTGTGGCGGCGGCCTGGTATTTTTTAGCGCGATTTTAGGTGTGATCTGGTGGTGGTTTGCGCGGACTCGTCAATGGTTTTTGCCGAATAATCTTTTCCCCGATTACGAGCGCGGCTT
>JBNLCD010000612.1:0-3399 GCA_050303635.1 Anaerolineae bacterium | reverse complement strand
TGTATCTATCACTGATACATTATCTCATTGTAAAATCAGAAATATTGCGAGGTCATAATTTGCTGGTGAAGCGAGGAGCGGTTCTATTGTTATCCAAAAGATTGATTTGGTTGGTCGGGATTGTCTTGATTGTTGCAACGCTACTGACGATTACCCCGTTTGAACCGACGGTTCAGGCTCAAAATGAAATTACCCTGACCGATGTTCAACATTTAGGTGGGCGCGGTGTGCCGATTGATGTGCAATGGTCGCCGGATGGTGAATTGATTGCGGTTAGTAGTGGGCAAAGCGTCTGGCTTTATGATGCCCAACTGAACGATGTGCGCTCCCTAGAACTCCCTGTCCTCGAAAATTTGGATCTTTTTGAACCACTCGGTGCCGGAAAATTAACATGGAGTCCGGATGGTACTCGTTTAGCCGCGGGGAGCGGTTATTTTGTTCCATCTGTGCGGGGCCGCTATGCTTTTATCTGGGATGTCGCGACGGGTGAAATTTTGCATCAATTTGGCGATGATGTCCTCAGTATCGAAAATGAAACAGCACGCGAAGTTGCGTGGAATGAAGATGGCACCCAACTCGCTGGTTTTTCGCGCAATGAATGGTGGATTTGGGATGCGGAAACTGGCGAAGAATTACTGAATGTCCCGCATGAAATTTCGATATTCGCAGAGTTCCGCTGGGAAGGCAGTGAGCTCACCGTGCATGATAATCGTGATTTCAAGCGTGTGAAATGGGATGCATCTACCGGCGAACTCATTGGCGCTTTTACGACCATCAACAATAGCAGTATCACCAGTTATGACAGCCCGGATGGTGCGTATATCGCCAAAATTGATAATGACAACGCGTGGGTGACCATTGAGGATGAAGCGTCGGGTGAAGAAGTCTATAAATATGAAATTTTCTCCGAACAACGCTTTTTACCCATCTTTGGTTTATGGTCGGCTGATAATTCTCATTTTCTGGTTTATATTCGGACGCGCCAGCCTGAAATTGTCATTCTGGATGTCGCCAATGATACTGAGCAATTGCGCCTTGAACTAAGTAAGCGGCTGAGCATTGAAGCGATTGGCCTCAGTCCAGATAATCAAACGCTCGTGGTCTCGACAAGTCCCGGTACGATAGCAACTTATGATGTGGCTTCCGGCGCACAAATCAAAGAAATTTGGTCAAGCGCGGGCACGCTGTCTGATATCGATTGGAGCCCCGATGGGACGCAAATTGTCAGTGTCAGTTCGAATGATACGCTGATTCGGGTCTGGGATGTGGCGACAGGTGAACCAATCAACGTATTTGTAGGTCACAACGGCTGGACATTCTCAGTCGATTGGAATCCCAATGGCGCGACAATTGCGTCAGGCGATGGCTCAACCGGCTTAGCGTTCCCCAGTACCGTCCGTCTGTGGGATGCCGCGACCGGTGAAGAATTAGCGGTGGCCTCCATTGAATCCGATGTCGAAGATTTTGGTTTTATTGATAAATTGGTGTGGAGCCCTGATGGGAGTCGATTGGCCGCCGTTCGCGATAGCAATCAAACGGGCAAAACGTCTCTCTATGTTTGGGATGAAACCGTCGAAAATTTACTGTTCCAACTCGTGCCAGAGCGAGCCCGGGTCACGCCGATTGCCTGGAATCAGGACAATCAAACTATTGTGAGTGGTGTGATGGCACTGGGCGTTCCGCTTTTGCTCGATGATGGCGCCAACACTGAGAGCGCCGTGATGTGGTTTGACACCGAAATTGGTGATCTGATCAGAGAACTGGCCACCGATGAATTCACCATGCAAATTGGGGTCGAGCCGAATGGACAACTGATTGCCAATGGCCAATCGGGGCGAGATAACCGTATTCAGTTTCTCGATGAAGCGGGCGATTTACTCTTTGAAACCGATCTATTGCCACAACGGTTAACCGCCATGGCTTGGCATCCTGACGGCAATATCATTGCCACGGCGACACTCGGCAATCTGGTCGATCCCATTATTGAAATTTGGCGCATTCAGGAAAATCATATCGTACAAGTTTTGAGCTTTTCAGCGCATCTATCTTTCGGGACGGGTATTACCGATTTGGCATGGAGCGCCGATGGTCAATATTTGGCTTCGTCGGCGGATGACGGGCAAATTATTATCTGGGAACTCAGTCAATAATGCCCATCAGAAAAAACACCGGCGTAGCTTGTCCATAAGCTATTGATAGATCGTTAGATTGGGCATATTTGCAAAATTCACAGGCAGTTCGCTGATCTGCCCACCGCCTAAAAACAGATGTTGCAAGTTGGCAAGCTTGCCGATTTCAGGCGGCAGTTCGCTGACCTGCGTGCCCCATAAATACAAGGATTGCAAGTTAGTGAGGTTGCCGATTTCCGCGGGCAACTCACTGACCTGCGTATTTGTCAGAGACAGTTCTCGCAAGTTGGTAAGGTTGCCGATTTCAGGCGGCAGTTCACTCACTTGTGTATCCTCTAGATAGAGGGATTGTAAGTTGGTGAGGTTACCGATTTCGGGGAGCAGTTCGCTCACCTGTGTATTCGTCAAATAGAGGTATTTCAAGTTGGTGAGGTTACCGATTTCAGGGGGCAACTCACTGACCTGTGCACCCGCTAAATTCAGGGATTGCAAGTTGATGAGGTTACCGATTTCCGGGGGGAGTGCGCTGACCTGCGTATTTTGCAACCATAGTTTCTGTAGGTTGATGAGATGACCAATTTCAGGCGGCAGTTCGCTGATCTGGGTATTCGTCAACGACAGTTCTTGCAAGCTGTGTAATTCAAGAATTTGCGCATCCAAAGACGCAGGACGATCAATAGGTATAAGATAGTCTCCACTGACAGGGTCGCGCCAATCCAACAACTTCACCATCGCGGTCCATTGTGGATCATGCACTGGTTTATGGATATACATAACGCCAAGGTTGAATATAAAAATTACCACTAAACTAAATCTGGATAACTGCGGAATCAAGATACGTAGCACAATCACCTACCTTAACATCAATACCTATACACGAGTTGTTTTTTTCAGCGGAACGTTGTTGGTGAACTTTTTTCACGGCTTATGTCACAAAATTTCACATCCTCTTTCTTCCCTAACAAGAAAGAGGATGCTTGATCATGCGCTAGTATTTGTGACACAACTGATCAGAAGTTAAGCCCCTGCCTCTTGAATATTATGAATGGCTTGAATTTGCTTAAATAGCTTGCGCTCATCCGCCACCCCATTATTCACTTTGCTGGACTTACCATTGGCATCAATCACAAAAATGGTGGGCACACACATGACGCCCCAGCGTTCGGCATGTTCCGGAGTTTGCATGGTATCAACTTCGATCACATTCACCGTGATTTTATTATGCAAGCGGGCCAGTGCTGGTTTTTGGGTCGTTTTACAGACGGCACAC
>JBNLCD010000611.1:0-3403 GCA_050303635.1 Anaerolineae bacterium | reverse complement strand
GACTCGACTAGAGCAGATTATCTACCTCTTAGAACACAGTGTCAAGATGTCTACTTACTTCAAAGGCAAGATTTATTCCAGCCGATACCATGATGTCTATAGCTCATACGATCCAACAGGGAATAGAGGTCACCGGAATGCTCAAATATTAGCGTTTTATAATGATGGTGTCTCTATTACAACTATTGCAAACCAATTTGGGTTGTCACCTCAACGAGTTCACCAAATTCTTAATAGCTAATTTTCGATCCTAGATACAGAGCTCAAGACCAGAAAGCTTCCCGAAACTGCGAATAAGAACTTCTATCTGGTTGACCCTTATACATGGTTGTACTTCATTTCTAGACTTTATGGGAAATATCCACAGCTCCTTTACACCAAGCATAATCCAAATTAAGTGAAACACTCAAATATTGGTCAGGATACTGATCTTTTCTTCACTTTTCCCTTCTAGAATTGCCCATTTTATCCGTTCTAAGTACCCAGCAAAAAAACAATCCTTGAGCTACGAAAAATCTTCAAATGGTAGCCCGATATAGTTTTCGGCAATGGTCGTTCGACCCACAACCGAACCTGTAAAATAATCTAATTCAGCTAATTTGAGACGGCTTTCAATAGCATCTTCATCAAATTTATGCATTAAAGTTGTGAACCACCATGAGAAGCGTATCGCTTTCCAGACGCGACGAAGCGCCGTCGCAGAATATCTGTCCATCAGATCGGTTCGATCTTCGGCAAAATAGGCAATAAATGCTTGGGAAAGATAATGAACATCTGAGGCGGCGAGGTTAAGCCCTTTAGCTCCAGTCGGCGGAACAATATGAGCGGCATCACCTGCCAGAAACAATTTGCCAAATCGCATAGGTTCAGCCACGAAACTACGTAAAGGGGCAATACTCATTTCGAGCCGCGGTCCAGTCGTCACTTTTTCCGCGACATGGGCTGGCAACCGTCGTCGTAATTCATCCCAAAATGCATCATCCGTCCAATTTTCCACATTATCTTCTAGATCGCACTGGATGTAGTAGCGACTGCGCGTATGTGAACGCATACTGCATAAGGCAAAACCGCGCTCATGATTCGCATAAATGAGTTCCTCATCAACAGGCGGCACATCCGATAAAATGCCTAACCAGCCAAAAGGATATATTTTTTCAAAAGTTGTTAGTTTGTCTTGCGCACTCGATCGCGAAACACCATGATACCCATCACAACCTGCCACCAATTCACATAGGAGTTCTTTGCGTTCACCATTTTGTTCATAAATAATACGCGGTTTGCCGTCCCAAAAATCTTCAATGGCAATGGCGGGTGAACTGTATCGTATATCGCCACCAGCATCGAGATGCGCGGCGATGAGGTCTTCGGTGACTTTGGTTTGACCATAAATCATCACGCCATGACCTGTCAGACTGGCCATATCGATGCGTTCAAGACGTCCATCAAAGGCTAATGCGAAACCATCATGCGGAATTCCTTCAGCATCCATTCGTTTATAAACATTGGCTTCACGCAACATATTGACAGTGCCATGCTCCAATACCCCTGCCCGGATTCGACCTTCAACATGTTCGCGACTTTGCCTCTCTAAAATAACAGTCTCAATGCCTGCTAGATGCAATAAACGCGCCAACAGCAGACCAGCTGGACCTGACCCGATAATCCCCACTTGAGTTTTCATAAATCAAACCTCATTTTCATCTAATTTTTTTTGGCACTCGCCAAAATTGTTGACAATATTGTAAAATATATAATTAGCAACGACAAGCGATTATTATTTTGAGTTGATTCTAAACAAAAATATGTAATTTATTATCAGCAAGCTGAGGAGTGAACATCGTCAATAATGAATAATTATTTCGCCAACATCAATGACATAACAGTTCACTATAAAACAAACTCCGCTGAACCGGGATCTGGAAATATACCTTTAGTGTTCATTAATCCTTTGGGCACCGACCTGCGCGTTTGGGATGCGGTCATGCCATTGCTCCCCAGTGATTCTTTTATCCTGCGCTATGACAAGCGCGGACATGGCTTAACCGATGCGCCCGCCGAAGAATATAATCTTGCGCTGTTTTCCAAGGATTTGATGGCTCTCCTTGACTATCTCGCTATCACCGAATGTGTACTAATTGGTGCCTCTATTGGCGGCATGGTTGCGATGCAAACTGCGCTCAATGATCCCCAACGGGTAAAGAGTTTGGTGCTCTGTGATACTGCCGCTAAGCTTGGCAATGCTGATTATTGGACTGAACGAATGAATGCTGTAATTGAGCAAGGCTTAACAGGTATGGGTGAAATTATTCTTTCACGATGGTTTGCGCCAAGCTTTGCCAAGGATCGACCTGTTGATTATCAAGGCTACTCGAATATGTTAGTCGGCAACAATTTGATGGGGTATGTCAATAGTTGCGCTGCTTTACGCGATGCCGACTTACGCAACGAAGTAGTACAACTAACACAGCCAACATTAGTGCTTTGTGGTGCAGAAGACCAAGCCAGTACACCTGAACTCGTGCGAGCATTCGCCAGTACATTGCCGAATGCAGAATTTGCGCTTATTCCCGGTGCGGGACATACCGTTGCCGTTGAAGCACCGCAGTTGCTCAGTGTACGCATCCATCAATTTCTAAAGGAACAGCACTATGTCTAAATTTGAGGATGGGATGAAGGTCCGGCGCGAAGTGCTGGGTGACGATCATGTCAATCGGGCCGAAGAAAATAAGACATCATTTGATGCTGATTTCCAAACATTTATTACTGAAATGGCATGGGGTAGTACGTGGACACGCGGTGAAATAGACCGAGTTACCCGTCATTTGCTCACAATTTGCATGCTCGCCGCCCTAGGTAAAGAACATGAGCTAGCCATGCACTTACGTGCCACGCAAAACACAGGCGTTACGCCCGCTCAAGTGCGCGAAGTCTTCCACCAAGTTGCAATTTATGCTGGCGTTCCAGCCGCCAATACAGCCTTTAGCATCGCGAAGCAAGTTTATAAAGAGCTTGGCGTTGATCTCAATAATCTAAGTGAAACCGAAAAATAATTTGTTCATTTAAGTAATCAAGGGGTTTTAAAATGACAAAAAAATATTTGACATCAATTGATTGGGAAGATCATCCTCCCTATTTACATGCACCTTATAAGTCAACCGTGCTCCGTTCTCCCCAGAAACCACTCGTGATATTGCCGCAGTCGCTCTCGGAAATAACGGCGCCTGTCTATGGGCACGAAAATACACGCCCACTAGACAATGATCTCACCAAAAATGGAATGGTAAACGGTGAACCTGTTGGTGAGCGGATTATCGTCACGGGACAAGTGCTAGACGAAAACGGCACACCTGTGCGCAATGCTTTGCTTGAAGTATGGCAAGCCAATGCGGCGGGTCGCTATATT
>JBNLCD010000610.1:0-3406 GCA_050303635.1 Anaerolineae bacterium | reverse complement strand
ATCAAACTATTCGAGGTGTGCGGAAATAAGAGAACAAATTCGTCCGGACGGACTTCAATATCTTTGTCACCAGCCTGAATAGTTCGTATGGCTCCCATTGCCTCGGTAACGCTCGTGATTTGATATTCAGACGTACTGTCTAAATCCGCTAGCCAAAGACCACATTTCTCACAATAAATAGCATGGTCCGGATTTGATGTGGAACAATTGGGGCATTGCATAATCCATTTACCTAGTTACATAATTCCAGAATAAGAGAAGATTTAAGCGTAACATGGTGTAGATAAACGCTACCTTAAATCTTATACCATGAGTTGTCGTTTTCAGCCAAAAAGGTTTCCTGATTTAAGGATATTTAAGGAATCCCTTAATTATAGTCCTTCATTTTCAGCATCAATCTTGACCTCATAAATCGCCTGTAAACCTTCAATCAGCAGATTTTGGGTGCGGCGTTCTAAAACATATAAGACAAAAGTACTCACAATGACAAACGCTAAACTCACGCCCGTAATAATATAATCGCTCGTGTCGGGTGGCCAATCGGTGATGGCACTGCGTGCAACCATATACGGAATGAGCAAGAGCAAGAAAAACAACGGGGTGGCGAGACCGCGCCGCACATAATAAACATAAGTGATTTCGTTTTCTTCGGTACGTTGAAACCACCCTTCGATACGAGTCAGGAGGGGGCGCACCCAGAGCGTTTTTTCCCAACCCTGAATGGCTAAGACAAAGCGACGGCGGGCGTCGGCATGGCCAGCTAAGTTCATCTCTAACCCGACACTGCCGCCCTGGCGTTGCACCATTTCTTCCACAAAGCGGTCACGGGTATCTTCGACACTCATTTTGACGGTTATGAATTTAGCCATCTTGACTTTGCCATGCTCCCCAGCCGAGACTGGCCCAGCCAAACAAAAATGCTACCCCACCCAAGGGTGTAATGGCTCCCAGTGCGCTGATATCGGTCAGACTCAAGACATATAAACTTCCTGAGAATAAAATGATGCCCGCTGTAAAAGCAAAACCGGCCCGATTCACCCAAGCGGTATTCCATTGGGTGCTGGCCCATGCGACGCCCAGCAAGGCCGCTGTGTGGAACATTTGATAGAGCGTCGCCGTGTGATAATTATCTTCCAGATCAGGTTTATCGCTGAAATAATCGGACAATCCGTGTGCGCCAAATGCGCCAATTGCCACCGCCAAAAAGCCGAAAATACAGGCGGCCATGAGCCATCGTTTTGTCATGCCAAGCTCCCTTAAATATCAATGGATAGTCAAATGCAGATATTGTAATGGATTATTGGTGTCGCGTTGAGGGTGTTTCAAGATAGAAAACTAATCTGGTGGATGGCTGAACTCGGCGGAATAGAGACTGACAAGGCGCGCCATAATAATCGTGAGATACATCACGCCGATAATGGCTTCGAGTGTAACGGCGGCTTTGGCGGCCATTGTCACGGGGAGAATATCGCCATAACCCAGCGTGGTGAGCGTCACATAACTGTAGTAGATGAAATCTTGCCACATAACCAATTCGTGGTCAGCGGTGCTCGCACCGACAAAGGCATGTTGCGCTTCATCTGACAATTCAAATGTCAGGGTTTCCAGAAAACCGTAAATGGGTACAAAAACCGCACCGAGCAACAGATAAATCGCGATGGCCGCATAAATCACATCATGGGTGATGGCGCGCGTCTCAAAGACATATTTGAACAAAATCCAGATGATGACCACATCAAACACCATATAGGCCGCGTAACCAATCAGGTTGGCCCAGATTGCGTGGGCGTTAAATGTGTAGATGGTGCCCGCCACAACCTGCGTTATGCCAGAGACATAAACGAGGCGGACCAGCTTTTTATTGTTTCGCGTGAGGATGATGCCCACGAGAATCAGCGAGGCGTAGACAACCTGATAGACAAGCAGGAGGATTAAATTTCCGGTTTCCGTGATCGGATAGATGAATTGCACCAGCAAAGCAATGCCTAAGACGTAAATAACTTTGCCTTCGATTTCATTTGATGCAAGCGAGTTTCTGATATTTTTCAGCACGCTGACCCTCCACCTACCCAATTCATCTATGATCTAGCCAACCGTCAGGTAAAACAAGCCTAATTGAGTTTGAGCTTGTCCGCAAGTTACCCAATTAATGCGTACGGAAAGGAGATTGGCAAGGGCGCGCCTATTATTCGGCGAACTCAACGGAGACAATCGCTTTGGAGCGCGGGGCATAATAAAAAGTGTAACGCAAACCCGTTTGAATGAGATCGAGCGTCACATCTTCGAGGATGAATTTTTGCCGACCAATCCGCACATAAACGCCGCGTCGTTGAATCGGGCCGGTGATGTGGCGCACCTGACCCGACATGACATCAAAAATCAGCAGAACATTGGAGAAGTTGGCGACTAAATAAAACACACCAAGGACCAAACTTGCCCCGTAGGCAATAATCGCCTCAAGGCTGAAAATGGTGCTACCGAGATCAAATTCCGCCCAATTCAGCACGGCTAAGGTGATAATTCCCGGCAAAGCCACCAACAATGCGCCCGTGCCCAAGGTACTCCAAAACGTCCGCAATAAACGACTGCGTTGCTTCACGCTCAGACGATGCTCACGGTTAGCCATCAAATCGCGACCATCAAAATTAAACGCCTCGCCTAATTGATAAATTGGAGTCACATCTTCGTACAAGGCACGTATCCTCTGGGCTGGGAAAATAAAATCTAGGTTAATGCTAATTCATGGCACCCAAACCCGTCAACAGCTTCTGTTAGTTTTTACCGACATTGGGGTGATTTATTGCCTCACGAAATCAGTCACATGCGGTATAGTTATATGCATGTTTAGCTTTGTCTTAATATGATATATCTCGTTAGATTTCTGAAAAGGAGCATGGCATGACGGATAAAAGTCCATCATATTTAGAAGAACGTTGGCAATCCCAAAAAGATTTTTTTTCCAAGAACTCAGCTAAAAACAAGAGATTCTATGAACGGCTCCAACTTTTCGTCATGGTTGTTTCGGCTGGTATTCCGTTAGTTGTTGTCTTCAGTGTGCATGAATATATTCCCGCCGTTTTGGGTTTTTCAATAACGGTGGCCACTGGATTTGAGAAAATTTATAAATACGGCGATCATTGGCAACGCTATCGCCTCACCACGGAAGCACTCAAACGGGAGAAGGCTCTTTATCAAGCAGGGGCTGGGCCTTATCGCCGCACAGAGACCCCCGATTTACTTTTTGCCGAGCGTTGCGAAAATATTATCGCGACTGAGGTTGGCAGTCATTTTACGGACTCAGATGATCAAAAAAAGAGGTCCTAAGTGAAGATATTTTATACGCAAAATTATGGGCGGCGGAACCGATGTGGTTCGCAGCTTACATGAACGAGTATATTGCCCGAAA
>JBNLCD010000609.1:0-3411 GCA_050303635.1 Anaerolineae bacterium | reverse complement strand
TAGGAAATGATTAGTTTTTCATGTCAACCCTGCAAGCTACTCGCATATTCAGTATATTTGTATTTTGTCTATTAGGTACGGCCATTCTGTTTGATGGCTTAACAGAAGCTGATGATGCTGTGGCTAGCCCGCTGGTGGGTGGAGTCATGCTTGCAAGTGGTATTTTTCTTTTTGTTTTACCCAAACTTTTACATTAAAACGATGGGCAGTCCAACGTATAATGACCGTTGGTTGACCAATGAGAAAGACCTGCCATAATCAAAACTATGACTACACAAAACCACTTTCTTTCACGTTTAGTAAGTTTAGCCTTAGTCCTCGTTATTGTGAGTACCGCGTGTACGATTAATTTGGGGGCATCGGCTGACCCTGTTGTGGTTACGGCTACACCACCCAATACACAGGGTGTTCCCTTAGTCATTACCGCCACGTCTGAGGCAACTCCAACACTATCACCCTTGGCGACTCCTGAAATTCCTAATGATGATGCTTTCACGCGCGCGCAACGTGCTCTGTTTAATGGCAATTATGTCTTGGCGGTGGGTCAATATCAAACGCTGTTGTCGCAAAATGTCGGGGATACTGATATTGAAGCGGCGGCGTGGTATGGTTTAGGGCAAGCGGCCCTACGTGAAGGATTATTTGACCAAGCGGTCAATGCATTTACGCACTTTATTGATAGCTATCCCAATGATACACGTATTCCCCAAGCCCACTTCCAACGGGGTGATGCTTATATGGGGATTGGTTGGTGGAGTCAAGCCATTACCGATTTTCTGCGCTATCTTGAATTGCGTCCCAGCATTATTGACAGTTATGCGCATGAACGGATTGGGGATGCGTATTTAGCACTTGAACAACCTCAATTTGCTTTTGATCATTATGTGTTGGCGGCTAACAGCACCCGCACGCTAGAGCCCATGCTGACTTTGCGCGAACGCATCGCCGCCGCCTATGTCAATCAATTTCGGTATGTGGATGCAATTGGGCAATATGATTTAATTCTCGAGGTGGCCACGGAACCCTATTATCGAGCAAGTATTGAATATCAAGCCGCCTTATTGGAATTTGATGCGGGTTTAGCTGATAATGCCTATGCGCGTCTCCAACAGCTGATTGTGACTTATCCCGAAACCTATTCAGCTTATCAAGGCATGATTATCTTATTAAATGCGGGATTTGTGGTGGATAGTCGCCTGCGTGCACAAATCAGCTTCGCCAATGAAGATTGGGGCGATGCGGTTGTTGCCTTAAACAACTATAGTACTGAAGTACCAACCATGCCGGTGGAAAGTCTCATTACTCTCGGTCAAGCCTATCGTTCACTCGGGAATTGGGATGCGGCGCAGACCACGTTCCAAACTGTAATTGATCTCTATCCGAATGATCCAGCATTTGGTCAAGCGTTGCTTGAACAAGGTCGGACCTATTTCTGGGCGAACGATTATGTCAACGCGGTCAATTTTTATAGTTCTATTGCAACCAATTATCCAACCATCCCGGAAGCGCCCGAAGCTTTGTGGCGAACCGGTTATATTTATACGACTCAACTCGCCGATACCGAACGTGCTTTAGGTACATTCGATATTTTGGGACAAACTTATCCCGGCAATGAATGGGCGATTGATGGCTTGCTAATTGGTGCGGCACTGGCTCTAAATAATGGGCAAACCCAACGCGCTCAATTGTTTTACACCCAACTTGCCAATACGGCGACAGGTGAGAATCAGGCACTGGCCTTCTTTTGGTTAGGTCGTCTCTATCAAGACAAAGATAATGCCGATGCGGCCAATCAGTCTTTCCAAGGCGCGGCTATTGCTGACCCCGGCAGTTATTATAGTTTGCGGGCTGAAGAGATTTTGACTGGTGAACGTCCTTTCAATCCACCGACTAATTATCAATTTGAATTTGATGAAGGGGCCGAACTTGCCGAAGCCGAACAATGGTTACGGACGACCTATGGGATTACGCAAGAAGGGTTGCTCTATCCGTTAAGTGTCAATTTGCAGGGTGATCCGCGAATGATCCGTGGTCGTGAACTGTGGGAAGTGGGTTCATTTGATGATGCGCGCGCTGAATTTGAAGAATTGCGGATTGCTTATGAAGCCGATCCATTGGCAACCTATCAGTTAGCGCACTTTTATGCACAACTTGGCGTGTATCGTTTGTCAATTGAAGCGGCGGCGCGCTTGGTTATTGATTCAGGACAAAGCACGTTTGAGGTGCCAAGTTATATTGCGCGTTTACGTTATCCAATTTACTACAATGACCTAGTCATTCCCTATTCACAACAGTACGAGCTTGATCCGCTGTTGATTTTCTCATTGATTCGGCAAGAAAGTCTCTATCAAGGTTTTGCCACGAGTTATGCCTATGCCCAAGGGTTGATGCAGATTATTCCAGATACAGGTTATTGGGTGGCGGAACAGTTACAATGGCAAAATTATCAAAATAGCGACTTATACCGTCCCTATGTGAATGTAGCGTTCGGCACATATTATCTCAGTTGGGTGCTTGAATTTGTCGGTGGCTATGAATACGCGGCTCTCGCTGGTTATAATGGTGGGCCGGGTAATGCCTCGCAATGGTTAGATATTTCCGGTCCTGATATTGATCGCTATGTCCAAACCATCACATTTGACGAAACTGAATCATATGTGACCCGGATCTATGAGCAATATTACGCTTATCGCTATTTATATGGTCGGGATGGGTAAATCTTAGCTCGGATTTTTCGCATCACGAATAAAAAAGCCCATAATTTTCCATTCGCCGTCACTTTTACCCAGCCAATAGGTGACGGTTTCGTTTTCCCATTCTCTGAATTTATTATGACCAGATTCCTGTGTAACCAATAGCCCTGCCGAGCCGTGTTCGTGGAGATGTTGCACACTCAAGGCCGTTATTTTATGTTCAGCTTGCTTGATCATCATTTCGAGCCAATCTTTGATAGCATCTCCCGCCAGAAAGTGATGCGCTTCCCACTGTGTCGGATCATCTGAAAAATTACCATTGAGCATAGTTAGCGTTGGCCCAAAACAACTGACACCAGATTGAATATTGCCATGTTCAAAGGCACTGCGTAATTGGGTGATGGGGGTAAGCATCGGGTGTAATGACATATTCATCTCCATTGGAATTCATGTACGCTGAATATATCAAATAATCCATAGAAAAGTTCACATTTAATGAGACTAAATTATTCACACTTCTGACATTTAGTTAGAATTTTAGCTAAGCGTTTATCTGTGATTTCATCTTTCATATCCGTTAGCATAGCACAAGCATATTCACCAATCTCAGTCTCGTAATCCATTGCACCCGTTGATAATTGTTCAATTAATCTCTCAATAATTCGCTTATCTCGTCGAATAGTTAGGCCCATTAAAGCTTCAAATTGGACATTTTCGT
>JBNLCD010000608.1:0-3414 GCA_050303635.1 Anaerolineae bacterium | reverse complement strand
CACATTCGACCGGATCAGGTACTTGAAACTTATCGCGACAGATGGCGGGAACTTCATCGTAGTCAACAATTGCACCCCGGACATAAATACTCATCAGATCATCATAAATAACAGTATCGCCGGGCGCGGGTTGCCAATAACCCAGATTAAAAGCCACATCCGCCACTTGCTCGACGGCAAATTGTCCATTGCCATTGAGCGACATATCGTACAAGTCGCCAACATTAAGATTAGCAAGGGCATAGGTTTCAGCCGAGGCATGGGGATAAACGACGCCAAATTGGGTTAATACAATTATAAGAATGACCCCAATTAAAATAATTGACTTCATTTGTTGGTTTGAGTAGGTTGAGTTATGATTAGAGTTAAGTTTTAACATGACTGTGATCCTTGTTATTACTTAGCTTTGACCACAGCATAGGCAAAAGATGTTCGGGGGGGATTCAGGGATAACTCGATAAAGATTCGAAAAACGTTCGAAACTTTATCTATATGATGGTATGGAAGGAATCAAAATAATGAATCCACAGCTTGAAATCAGGTCATTGGGTGGTCTAAGAGTTTTTGTTGATGGATCTGAAATTTCCTTCGAAACAAAAAAAGTACAGGCCTTATTCATCTATCTAGCTGGAACAGCCCGTGCCCATCCACGGGAAGTTTTGGCGAGCATGTTTTGGGAAGGTTATTCCCAGAGTGATGCTCTCAATAATTTTCGCCGGATGCTCAGCAATTTGCGTAAAGATCTCGGTGATTTTCTAATCGCGCCCAATCGTGCCAACTTTGTTTCAATCAATAGTGAGGCTGATATTTGGTTTGATTTTGCCGAGCTTGAAGCACACTTACTTGGTTTAAGCGTAGAAACCCTTCCGCCAGATGCAATTGCCCAAATTATCGAAGCCCTTAAACTCTATAAAGGGCCATTTCTCGAAGGCTTCTATCCTGACAGTCAGACCTTTGAACGCTGGGCAAGTGGTGAACGCGACCGTCTAGAGCGGCGTGTCTTGCAAGCGCTCCAATCGCTCAGCAGTATTTATTTATACCAAGGTAGATATCCCGCGGGCATCGAACTGGTAAATCAACTGCTCAGTCTGGATGAGTTAAATGAAGAAGCTCACCGCTTGTACATGGTCATGCTGGCCTTATCGGGTCAACGCGTGAGTGCATTGAAACAGTATGAGATTTGCCGCAATATTTTAGACGCCGAAATGGGTATTGAACCTGAGGCTGAAACACAATCGCTATATCAACGGATTCGCGATGGTGAACCGCTTGAAGAATATGAACGTGTTTCACAGTCTTCTACGCCAGATAGCTCAAGTGGCATCAATATTATTCCATCCGAACTAACGCTGACACCATTTGTTGGTCGGGTTAAAGAACTCGAAGAATTTCATCAAATTATTGATGCCGCCCACTCTCGCCTCATTACCATTGTGGGGTTTGGAGGAATGGGGAAAACACGGTTTGCCATCAAGATTGCGAAGGAATCAGTCCATAATTTCGAAGATGGTGTCTATTTCGTACCTTTAGCTGATTTAACCTCCCATGAGCAAATTGTCCCCGCACTCGCCGAAGCCCTCAAGATTGAATTGAGTGGTGATATTTCAGCCGAAGATGCCATTCTTGATTATCTCGATGGCAAGCATGTGTTGCTCATTATGGACAATTTTGAACATGTCTTAGATGGGGCTGAGCTTTTAACTGAACTCTTATTCGAAGTGCCTAATCTGTTTATTATTGTCACATCCCGCGAAATGTTATATCTCCGTGGTGAAACACTATTCCCTTTACACGGGTTAGAGTATCCCACCAAGAAAGATGGCAAACCCATCTTAGAATACGATTCCGGTCAATTGTTTTTACAAAGCGCCTTACGGGTTAATCCAAGTTTCGAAGTTAACGACGAAGATTTAGATCCCATTACCGAAATCTGCCATATTGTGCGAGGTATGCCGTTGGCCCTTGAATTAGCCGCCGGCTGGATGCACATGCTGACCCCCGCCGAAATTTACGAAGAGATTCAATATAATCTCGATATTTTAGAGGGGGCCGGACCGGGCAAAAGTATTCGCGCTATATTCGATTCATCGTGGCAAAAACTGGATGTCAGTGAACGGGAAATTTTGGTGCAACTTGCCGTCTTTAAAGGTGGCTTCACTCGTCAATCAGCGCAAATTGTGGCGCAAGCCGGCTTACGCATCTTGAACATTCTGCTCAGCAAGGGTCTGATTTATCGGGGTGACAGCGGGCGCTATGAGATTCATGAATTGCTTGAAACCTATCTCCAAGAAAAAGGGCGCGATTATCCTGAATTGGTTGGCAAAGCCCAGCATGCCCACTGTCAGTATTTTGCGAATTTACTGGCTGAAAATGAATCAGATATTGTCGGGGGCAATCAACAAAGCGCGCTCGATGAATTTGAAAATATCTATCAAGTTTGGCATTACGCCATTAAGCAAGAAGATTCTTCAGCTATTCAGAAATTGAGGGAGGGTTTCTGGACACTTTTTGACGCCCAAAGTTGGTATCAGGAAGGGTCCACGGCATTTAGCTTAGCAACGGCGGCGCTGGAACACCTCAATGGAGAAACAGCCGTCCGCATAAACTACGGGCGTTGTATGGCACTCTATGGCTATTTTCTAGGGCAAACCGGGAATGCCAAAGCCGGCTATAAAATTGCGAAACAAGGTATAGAAATCCTCCAAGACGAACAGGCTCAAGAAGAATATATTCTTTCGGTGGGGCTTCTGGCAGATTTAGCCACCTCTGATAAGCAATTATTAGAAGCCAAAGACCTGATTGAAGCGAATCTGCAATATCTCGATCAGAGCACCATCACGCGAATGGGTAGTGTTCTCCTGCGCTATGCGCAACTCTTAGAATATTTAGGGCATGGTGAACAGGCGCAAGACGCGCTCGCCCGTGCGCAACGGCATGAGATTGCCCAACAGCGAGCAAAAGGCAAAGCCAATGTCAATCTCCAACAGGGTGAGTTTGACCGCCGTCAAGGCAAGTTTGAGCAAGCTCGTCAGCGTCTATTGAAAAGTCTGGAAGAATATCGAGCCTTGGGTTATCAACAAGGTATTGCATGGGCGCTCAATGGTTTGGGCCGCAATGCCATTGATATGGAGTCTGTCCCCGAAGCCAAAGATTACTATTGGGATGCCCTTCAGGTGGCGCATTCTTTGAAGATTGTCCCCATTATTTTGGATAGCATTGTCGGGCTTGCGCAAACGAGTTATCTGAATCAACAATTTGAGCGTAGTGCAACCCTGCTCTATTTTGTGATGACACAATCCCTCAACGTGGAAACACGCCAACAAGCGGAAAAATTATGGGAACTTGTGCATCCTAATCTGGTTGAAACAGAATTAACCCAAGCGGAGTTAACAGGTCAAGGCGCGGATATGGGGC
>JBNLCD010000607.1:0-3418 GCA_050303635.1 Anaerolineae bacterium | reverse complement strand
GAGATCTTGTCTAAGGTGAAATATCCGATTTATTATGCACGGGGTAACCATGATTTACCGGGTCCCATGCGCCAATATTTAACGGATGTCCCCGACGGTCCGCCCGATAAACTAGATTATGATTTTCGCATCCGCGATTTTCATGTGATTGTCTTTGATTCGCATGACGACAAGACATTTGGCATTGTGGAAGATGATCAATTAGATTGGTTAGCCCAAACATTGGCGGATTCCGATGCCCAATCCTTCATCTTAGCGACCCATCATTGTCCCGTTCAACTGCATATTCCCGTCTTTGATGAACTGATGATGATTACCAACCACGATCAACTCTTTGACGTCATTCGCCCATACCGCCGCAAAATTCGCGGCCTGTTTTATGGCCATACTCACCGTTCCTCGGTGACCTTGCGCGATGGCATTATGTGTAGTTGCGCGCCAGCGATTTGGTTCCAAATTTATGGTTGGGCCAATGACCGCGTTGAATTTCGCGGGGATGCATCCTCACCACCGGGCTTTAATGTCGTGACCATGACTCACGAGGAAACCGTCATTACCCATCATCTACTGCCCCAACCCTAAGATCCACCCCCTCAATCAATTTTCGCAATATTGACATCACAGGGTCACAACATGTTGTGGCCTTTTTAATTACCAATCGCCCCATCCACCCGACCTATTTCAATAAATTTTGAAATTCTATAATTTTCTTTGCCTAATTTTGAAAATCATCAAAAACCCTTATTTCAAGCCATGGATTCACTATTTTACATCCCCTAAATAACCCTATTTTCTGTTTTCGAACGTTCTCCGAACAAACATCGATTTATCCCTGAATTCCGCCCGAACTTTCATTTCCTAAGCTGTGATCAAGTTAAGCAATCAACAAGGATCACAGTCATGTTCAACTCAACGCAAACTCACTCAAACAGCAAATTCAACAGCATCATTTTAATCGCTTCCGTCATAATCTTTTTGATCAGTCAATTTACCGCCATTTACGGCAATGCTTCTGCTGATGGTCCCACCGCCGCTAACCTGAACGTGAATGACCTGTACGATATGGCCATTAACGGCAACGGTCAATCCGCTGTGAACCAAGTCGCCGATGTAGCCTACAGCTTGGGTCAATGGCAACCCGCCCCCGGCGATGCAGTTGCTTACGACGGTCTGATGAGCATTCATATTCGCGGCGCAATGGTTGATTACGATGATGTTCCCGCCATCTGCCGTGACAAGAACCAAGTTCCCGACCCCGCCGCTTGTGTCGAAACCTTCCGCGCTCAAGAAAAGCAAGTTCGGTTCGGACGCTCCTTCTTCAGCACACCCGAAGCGGATGGCACCGTCAGCTTACGCTTCGCCGATGACATCTTGGGTACCTATATTGAAGAGGTTGGTCACTCCTGGCAAGAATATGCATTCGAAACTGATGGCAATATGAGTGGTGAACGCCTCCACACAACCAGCTTAGCTGATGCCGATTACTGGTCAAGCGGTCGCGAATACCAAATCAAGATGTACATTCTGGGCTTAGATGGAATTTTACTAGAACTGTCTGACGCTGAACGCACCAGCTTAGTCGAATCAGTTTGTCGGAGCGATGTAGACTACGCTTACCCAATCGGTCACGAAGTTCCCAGCTACGGTCCGCCCAGCAATTGGCCCCATCCCGAATTATGGCCAACCAGCACCCCGACCTTGATCGACCACATGGACTTCTGCGCGGCTGAATTGCAATAAACGAACTTAGCCCATACTCCCAAAAAACTGTGATCCGAAAAACGAGGAAGTCAACTGACCTCCTCGTTTTTCATTTTGGTTTATATGGCGTGGCTTATTTTTATCATTCTCACTTAACTCATCACCGCTTGGAGTTCATCAATCGCCTGTTTCTCAATATCATGAATATGCAAGACCTGCGCCTGCAATTTCGCCATCAATTGACTGATTTCCGTCTCGCTCAGCGGAAAATCCTCAGCGACATCGGCTTTGATTTTTGCCAAAACCACTTTGGCCTGCTGAATTTGGGTGAGATGTTCTTGGCCAGTTTCGATAAAGAGTTCATGGATAGCGCTAATCAATTGACCCGCTTCAGCCAGAGGTTCCACATCTTCCGGTAAGGCCATCTCGGCTAAATCGCACCATGCTTCCGCGCTATTTCGGAATTGTTCCCCGATATTTTCTAAATCCGGTTTCTCCAAAATTACGGCGGCTTCATCGAGGAAATCCGCATAGAGTTCGCGTTCCATGCCATCGCCCGCGCCCCACGTCAAACTCCACCACGGAATCGATGTTAATCCCGCCATTAAGCGACTCCCTGCCGGAAAATAGCGCACCCAACCTTGTTTGTTCCGCGTATTGGTCAACATCTTCGCCCAATGTTGATAAGCCGCAAAACCAAAATTCTTGACACTGCCTTTAGGGGGAGCTTCGGTATAGAGCTGAATACATTGCCAGATACCCTTCGTCACAGCGGCGGGCAAATGATCCCAATTGGGCGTAGACACTGTCAAAATCCGATACTTCTCTTTTTTGATGCGTCCTCGCGCATTGGTTAATTCATCCCAATCGACCAGTAAACCCCGCTTGCTCCGATCAGCAATATAGGCCACCTCATTGTCCACCCCGTAAACCACAATCGGCAACATTTCCCAATTATTATCGTCAGCTTCAAAAGCGTTATACGGCAAGCTGATTTTGTCCGCCCAAACAATTGGTACCTCGCCATTATCGAGCGTGGCATATAAATTTTCTTCCGCGCGGCTGTAGGTGGTGGTTTGCTTGTATTCATGCGGAATAGCCAATCGTTCTAAAAATGTGGTCAGCGGATCAAATGTATTTCGACTGAGCAACGCCAAAATCGGATCATAATCTTCATAATCGAACGTAAAATAACCAAAGACGGCCCCGCCACTGACTCCCATCAATAAGGCTTCGCTCGGTGCTTCATCCGTATGCGGCGCTTTAACCCCTTGATAGGCCAGCGCATTGGCCACGCTTCCCGTTTCCCAATGGCGTCCGTCAAACGCATCATAATTTCGCAAAATTGGCATGCAGTTCTCCTCTAAGAGTTTTGTTGTCAATTTCAAACACCACAGGTTAAAACCCGTGGCTAGGCAAAAACAAAGTACGCTCATGTGGTTTGCTAAAATAATCAGAATCTGTAGTCACGGACGGGGTGTATCCCGTCCCTACACAATTCTGTTAACACGTAGAGTCATGTGTAGGTTTTTGATAAATGTTCTCAAATAGGGCTATCTCGCAATTTTTGGGCAATGTTTTGGAACCGTCAGCCCCCGCCGAATAAACCCAATACAGTTACATCAGTGGGGAAGCCACATAGCTTGCTTCAGCATGCTTGTTTTTAACCTAGCGGTACGGCTTCAGCCTACCGTGTTCTTATCCCAGTGACCTGCTC
>JBNLCD010000606.1:0-3437 GCA_050303635.1 Anaerolineae bacterium | reverse complement strand
CATCTAGACTCAGTCAATGCGGTGGCGTTTTCCGGCGATGGCAGTATGGCCATCTCAGGCGGTGGGCATGCACTCCTCTATGAACATAATCACGCAATTTCGAGCGGCGTGATAGAAGATACCATCCGTGACTTTTCTGCTTATATTTGGGATTTGGAGACAGGTGAAATTATCCATCATCTTGATGGTCATATGGGTACCGTCTGGGCGGTTGATTTTAGCCCTGACAACCAAATAGCTGTATCCGGCGATGATATTGGTGATGTGATTTTCTGGGATGTTGCGACCGGTCAAGAATTTGCACGTTTTGAAAATCGGGATGGGGTTTATAGTGACATACGCACCCTTATGTTCATTGAAAATGGTCAATATCTGATGATTGGCGCAGAACCCAATCTCATTATTTTGTGGGATATGGCCACGATGACTGAAGTCAAGCGCTTTGGTGCTGATAGTCAGCTTTTTACATACGATGAGGCGAACAACTATTTAGTTGCATTAGCCTCAACACAACCCGCGACATCAATCGAGATTTTTGATACCACTGCCGAGGGAGATTTTCCTGATCCAATCCTAACACGAAATTATCCTGATGATGATGTGATACCTCCGTGGGGGATTGCAGTTGATCCCCGTAATCCCCGCTACATATACGTCGGAGCTTATACTAATGATCTTCTTAACAGGGACGCACGCTTTCGCGAGATTAGGGTATGGGATACTGTAACCAATACCGAAACGAAGTTAATATCCATGTTTGAGTCAATGGCCAGTAACCTAGAAATATCATTTGCCGATGGCCTAATCTTTTTACTCAGAGACACAGATCAAGTTGCGGTGTTAGATATGTTAACGGGTCAAGAGGTCTACAATTTTCGTGGACATATTGGTCTCATTAATGATCTAGCCATTAGTTCAGATGGCAGTCAGTTGTTGACGGCATCCTCGGATGGCACGGTGCGATTATGGGATTTGCGTAATGGTACGGAGATCAGACGTATTTATGCCAACACAGGCGGAACTTGGGACAATGACGTCTCAAGTGATGGCAAACTGTTGGCTTTAGGCGGAGAGAAACGATACATTGAAATATGGGATTTGACAACCAATCAGTTGAAACATCATATCCATGGCCATAACTCAACCGTCGTAAGCGTTTTTTTTGTCGATAATGATCAAGCACTTATTAGTATTTCTATAGATGGCACAGCAAAAAAGTGGGATATTGAAACAGGCCAAGAGCTTGCATCAGTGATCGTTGGACCAGAGATATGGGGCGGCTATCTTTCCGCTGATAAACAGTATTTATTTTTGCATATTGGTCTTGCCGATCTCTGGGAAACTGAAAAAAGCCACACATTTTTTGTATACGATGTTGCCACTCTGCAAAGATTACGCACCTATTATTTACTGGGGACTGTCGTCTCTCCTGATAACAAAGTGGGGATCGCTTTAAGTCCTAATTATCAAGGCTATATCTGGGATCTTGGCACGGGTGAAACACTTATGCATCTAGACGGTAGTAGTAGTAGTGGTCTTGATCAGGCGCTCCCGATATTCTTACCAGCGAAGAATCTGCTTGTCGGTCCCGTCAACGAAGAAGCTCTCGTTATTTGGAATACTGAGACGGGTGAGATTGTCCGTCGTTTTGTAGGCAACAGCGATAAAATTACCGGATTAGAAATATCGCCGGATGGTACAACGGCGATAACCTATACTGCCAATGGGATCGTTATTCTCTGGGATATGAATACCGGTCAACAACTTGGTCAGCTATATGGTGAGTTCATAGGGGGGGATGCCCTTAACTTGAGCGCGGATGGTGAAAGTGTTTTTATTGGTAATCGCGAGGGGGTCATCATGGAATGGGATATTACCCATACCCCGGCGCAAGTCTTAGAATGGGTGTATCAGAATCGTTACATTCGTGAATTGACCTGTTTTGAACGTAGTTTTTATGACATCGAACCCCTCTGCACGGATTTACCCGAGGTACCGATCATTGGGATTAGTCCAATCCTTGAAATCCAGCCGATGGTCATCTTAACGGACACCCCGCTACCTACGCCTACACCGCTTCCCCCGAAAGAAGCAATTGACAAAGGCGATATTGTGGCTGGAACCCTCATGCATGGTGGAATATCCGGTAGTGGCGTAAATGAATCCTTCGATATTGATCATTGGACATATACCGGCACTCAAGATACAAGCATTAACATTCGATTTGAGCAATTTGGCTTGATCCTGAGTATCATTAGCCCATCCGGTGAGGTTTTGATAGATAAGAGCAGTGATACTCTAATCGGCCCGCTTGAGTTGACTGAAGATGGCGAATATATTATCGAAGTGACTGGAGATTGGAGGACCGGCGTATACACCCTCACTGTGACCGAGTCTTAATTTGACTCTCTCCATTAATCTTGGAAGCCAGCTTCAATCTTGATGATCTGAGGCCTTTTCTGATTCTCAGCAGAGGGGGTTGGAAAAAGTACGGAATCCACGAAACCGTTTTGCTCAGGCGATTTTGTCACCGTATAATTAAGAGTAAAGTAGCCATGTGGACAGTTAAGGGGGTACACAAATGGCGAATATAACTGCGATCAAGAACTACGTCGTGCAGGAATATATCGGCGGTGGTGGTTTTGGTGACGTGTATCGGGCCACACGCCCGGTGATTGGTGGCGATGTTGCCATCAAGGTAATTAAGTCCGATTTAGCCAACCAACCCGATTTTATTCGACGCTTTGAAAACGAAGCACATATGATTGCGCACCTAGATCATATTCATATTGTGCAACTTTACGATTATTGGCGTGACCCGGACGGTGCCTATCTGGTGATGCGCTGGTTACGCGGCGGCAATCTCAAAGAAGTTTTGGCAGGCGGCGTTCTGCCACTCCAGCGAATTTGTGCAATTCTTGAACAACTGGCGACGGCACTCGCCCACGCCCATCAGCACGGCGTGATCCATCGTGACCTCAAACCCGCCAATATTCTTTTTGATGAAGATGGCAACGCTTATTTAGCGGATTTTGGCATTGCTAAAGACCTCAGTAATTTTGAGGCGCATACCCGAACAGGCGAATTTGTCGGCACGGTGGGCTATACGGCCCCTGAACAAATTCGTGGCGGGATTGTGACGCCGCGCACGGATGTTTATAGTCTCGGTGTGCTTCTCTATGAAATGTTGGCAGGGGAGCATCCATTTCCCAACATAAATGCGGTCGAGCAAATTTACAAAAGCCTGAATGAGCCGCTACCCCTCTTACAAAACCTCGACAACAAAATTCAGGATGATATCAATGAAATTATTCAAAAAGCCACAGCCAAAGATCCTGCGCAACGCTATGCTGATCCGCTTGCAATGGTCATGGCCTTTCGCGAAACTGTCACCGATTTACCAGAGGCTTTGCCCCAAAATATTGTCGAAGCGCTCA
>JBNLCD010000605.1:0-3455 GCA_050303635.1 Anaerolineae bacterium | reverse complement strand
ATGATAACTCATCAAAATCGCGTTTTCATTGACTTCAATAGGCTTGGGGACATTGGCACCGAGCTTATAGAGCGTTTCGAGCGTTTGGAACTCATAGGTCAGCCATGAAGTATGGGCAACTTGTTGACCAAATGCCGAGTTATTGCTAATCGCGCGCATGGTGCGATGATCGCTATTATCAATAATTTCGCCCTTATCGCTGAGTAAATGTCGACCTTCACGATACATAGAGTCATTCGTCAAACTGCGGAATTTACGCGGACGATAAACCTTGGCCGCGACATAATCCACTTGGAGTGATTGACTGGCTTCACAACGATAAACACTGGCTTCCTTGCCGCCTTTGACCTGTGCCAAAACATCGGTGATTAAATCTTGCTCGTAGAATGAGCGCAATGATGATAGTAACCAGCCCGATTCGTAAATGGAAGGTTGATAGGTGGTTTTGAAGGTATCCTCAAGATAGAGGTTGACTTCTTCACCAGCCATATCCACCAATTGTTCCTGAACAGTTACCTTGGGAACATGGCGCGCCTTCGGCTTACGCTTACGGCGGGCTTTCCGGTTATTTTGCATTGGGTCAAATTCGGCTTCGTAGAGCGCATAGTCATCGAATTCACTGTCGAAATCGTAATTAGCATCAGAATTGTTGTAATGCTGGTTATTCAAGGGTGACACCTCATTAGTTGTCTGAATATTTAGAGTTATTTGCAAATGATTAATTGCGAACTCGCTTTAGTTAAAGCGACCTATTCAGAGTTTGAGGTTGTACAAGTGGTGGCAATAAAAAACACACCTTCATAGGAGAAACCTAACTTGTATAAACCTCAACTTGGAAACCAAGTTAAGGCAGATACACCATAGGCTATAGGGTGCGTAATCGAGGGTTAATGCAATTGTTGAAACACTATTTTTAGTGAGTTCGATTAGTTTCCAAGCACGGCGTATCTGCGCGACACAATCACTTGTCCTTCAGTCTTCAGTTGTGCCATATTCATACGCCTCCATTGGAATGTTTTTTTTCACTGGTCAAACTATATCATAAAAAAATCAGAGATTGCAAGTATTTTGTTGAATCTCATTGAGTTAATGGGTAAGGATGGTTCAAAAAGAGATTGCTTCACATAAAATTTCGGTAGCATGTCACAAATAGAAACCCTCACTCGTTGTATGTATTGAAAAGCACTTCACTCATCTAAAAACAACGTAAAGGATAAACAACATGCAACGCATTTTAGTCACAGGTGGAAATGGTAATCTCGGCAGTCAATTTGTTGAGCTTTTATACGAAGCAGGTCAAACAGTGCGGGTGATGTCACGCCAAACTCGTCCGGAAAATCTGGATACAACTATTGAATGGGCCCAAGCCGATGTGGTCACAGGGCACGGTTTAGAAGCGGCGCTAGAAAATGTACACACGATTGTTAATTGCATGAGTGACCCGGTGGGTGACCCTTATGCGACGGACGTCTTGGGCACGCAAAAATTGCTGAGTGTGGCGAAAAACAAAGGTGTGCAATATGTTTTGCACATTTCAATTGTTGGCGTTGACCGGATTATGTTCCCCTATTATCAAGCCAAACTCGGCGCTGAATTAGCCGTGATTGAATCTGGAATCCCGTATTTGATTAGTCGGATTTCGCAATTTCATCGTTTTATTGACTATCTTATTTCGCCTTTGCGGAATGTTGAGGCAGATGAATATGCAATTCCGGTTGATGTCCAATTTCAACCCCTCAGTTCGCGTGACGCCGCCGCTCATCTGGTGCCTTATGTCATTGCGGCTGAACAAACAGGTCGCTTACCAGATTTTGGCGGTACAGAAATAACGCGGCTAGAAGATATGGCTAAGATATGGTTGACTGCGCAAGGTTTGCCGACAGCCATTAAACCTGCCACGGGTGAGGAAAATCATTTGCCGTTCTTTAGTTATTTTGGGGATGGTTTTGTCAACGGCTATAACACCAATCCGGATTATGGTGTTGAGTGCGTAACATGGAATGAATTTGTCCAACAAGCCTATGGTGAACCGGTAAAATAATCAGACAACTATTGCGTGAGATACTTCATTTGTAAGCATCTCACGCCTAGAGTGAAAGCAGAGCGAATGACAGGTTTAAGTATTTTTGAAGAACATCGGAGCCTCCTTTTTTCAATTGCCTATCGCATGTTAGGCAGTGTGAACGAAGCGGAAGATATGGTGCATGAGACATTTTTGCGCGTGGCCGGGCAAGATTTAACGACGATTGAATATCCCAAGGCTTATCTGAGTCAGATTACGACACGGCTTTGCCTCGATCAATTGAAATCGGCCCGTCATCAACGTGAAATTTATGTGGGGCCGTGGTTGCCAGAGCCTATTCTGACGAAAAGTCAGCCGCTGGTTGAACCCGATAGAGTGATTGAAACAATGGATTCGGTCTCGATGGCATTTATGCTTTTGATCGAAACGTTATCTCCTGCCGAACGGGCAGTCTTTCTCCTACGGGAAGTGTTTGATTATAGCTATGAAGACATCGCCCTGATTTTGGAAAAAGATGAATCAGCCTGTCGCAAATTATTTAGCCGTGCAAAGAAACATCTAATCGATAATCGACCTCGCTATCAGCATGACGAAAACCAACACCAAGCGCTGTTAACTCAATTTTTGGAAGCGTGCCAAACGGGAGATTTACAGTCGCTGGAAAGCGTTTTAGCCTCGGAAGTTGTCGTGACGGTTGACGGTGGCGGCAAAGTGGTGGCGGCAACGCATCCAATTTATGGTCGGGATCATAGCGCCCGCTTCTTCCACGGTATTTTTGAACAAGGGCTAAAGCAAATTCCCTTCAAGACCGTTACAGTGAACAACCAAATTGGTTTGGTCGGTTATAATGATAATCAGCCGGTTGTGCTCTTCATGTTCGAAAATGACGGCGCACAAATTCAACGGATCTGGGCAATTCGTAATCCTGATAAACTTAATGTGGTTTAATGAGGTATCTACTAATATAAACTACCAGAAATCTATCTAAAGGTTTTGGTCAAGCTTTTACAAAAGCTTGGAAAGGCTTTTTCCAAAGAAATTCAGTGTTTTATATTAGCAAGCCTATCTAATCATCACCTAGGAAAAACCACATGCCCGAATTTATCAAAGGCCGCGAGCTCAGTCGCCTTTATTATGAAGAGGCCATTCGCCCGATTTTAAAACATCATTTTCCTAATATTCAGCATGCGGCGGCCCGGATTGGGGGTGGCAGTGATGTGTTGGGATTCGATACGGCCATGTCGATGGATCATGATTGGGGTCCACGCGTCAAGCTCTTTTTGCGAGCAGAGGATATGCATCTCACTCAGGATATTCACAACACGTTAGCCCAAGAACTCCCTTTTGAAGTGCATGGCTTTCCGGTGAATTATTTGCGGCATGATGATGGCACACTTAAGAATGAGCTAGCCACATCTAAACCGCAAAAGAT
>JBNLCD010000604.1:0-3458 GCA_050303635.1 Anaerolineae bacterium | reverse complement strand
TCGTTATCGTGGTGGCAACCCTCGGCAAAATTGTTGGTACGGCTGTGTTTTACCTCTTTAGTGGCAATGGTTGGCGCGAAGGTGTCACCATCGGCGCAGGTATGAACGGTCGTGGCGCGGTTGAAATTATCATCGCCGAAATTGCCCTCACCGTCGGCATCATCACCCAAGAAATTTTCTCGGTATTGGTCTTTATGGCTATTTTCACCACTGCAACCGTGCCTGTTTTCCTGAAATGGGGCACCGATTGGCTGAAGAAGCGCGACGAACTTTATCGGCCCTCCGATCAACGCCAGGGTATTGTTATTTTGGGCGCTGGTCCGACTGCACGCGCTATGGCCAAAGCGTTAATGAGTAAATCGCAATTGGTGTGGCTGATTGATAAGAATATGGATCATTGCACTGAAGCTGAAGCCGAAGGTTTAAATGCCCTCTACGGGGATGCGCTCAGCGAAGAAGATTTGCAAACCGCGCATCTGAGTGAAGCGCGTTGGTTCTTGGCTATTACGCCGAACACCGAAACCAATATTCTGGCCGCCCAAATTGCCAACACGGTTTTTAGCGTGCCCGAAGTTTTTGTCCGCTTAACCCGTGACGAAAAAGGCTCATTACTGAATATGCTGGCCGAAATTGGCGCGCATCCCATCCACAACCAAGATTGGAATATTGATGAATGGGATAGCCACTTGGTGGCTAATGCCGCTTTTGATCTGGTCGAAGTCCCTGTCACCGAACCGACCAGCGTCACCGATTTCAAACCCACCGGCGCACGCTCGATGCCGTTGGCGCTTATTAAGAAAGATCAACGGATTCCGTTTATTGCGGTTAAATCATTGGACGCGGGTGATGCCGTGGTGATGATTCAATAAAATATTGCCAATTCTCCCTCCCCCTCAACGCACATCGCCTCTTGTTCATGCCCTTGGACTAGGCGATGTGCCTCTTTTTACGCCTCATTTGTCGCCGCACTGATACCCGCCACATAACCGCTGGCCCACGCCCATTGGAAATTGTAGCCCCCGATGCGTCCATCAACATCGCAAATTTCGCCGCAGAGATATAAACCCGTACAGACGCGCGATTCCATATGTTTCAACTGAATTTCGGTTAACGGTACACCGCCCGCCGTCACTTCCGCATAGTTATAGCCACGATTGCCTGTAATCGGCAAAGCATCATGGGTCACAATTTCAACAAGCGCATGGCGTTGTTCCCGCGTTAAGGGTGTACTCTCGACACCAATTTCCGCGCAGAGGGTTTTGGCTAACCGTTCAGGCAAGCGTTCCGCTAACCAGCGGACCAAACTCGCCTTCCCTAAATTCTGTAATTCTTGGTCGAGCGCTTCGGAGGTAACATCCGGCAACCAATTGATAAAAAGTTGCGTTGTTTGATCTTCGAGCAAAGCGGCTTGATAGTAGCGGCTGATATCTAAAACAGCGGGACCTGATAAACCAAAATGCGTACACAGCGTGGAATCCCTGAAACTAGTGGCTTTTTTACCCGTTCCAACCGTTAAGGTGGTCGGCAAGGTTAGGCCGCTTAAACTACAAATAAAATGATCGCGCGGTAAATTTAGTGGCACCAAGGCGGGAAAAATACGATGCGTGAGAGAGTGTCCTAAATTTTTAGCGAGGGTGTAGCCGTGCCCATCGGAACCGCTTTTGGGCAAACTGCGTCCGCCAGTGGCAAGAATCACCCGCCGCGCCTCGACATGGCCCCAATCACCCGTCACCCGAAAATAGTCATCAATTTTCTCGATGGTTTCGACGCGCGCTTGTTTTTGAATCGTACCACCGGCTTGCTCAAGGGCCGCCAGGAGCGCATCTAAAATGGTGCGGGCGCTATCTGTCGTCGGGAATAATTTACCAGTTTCTTCGCGCTTGAGCGTGACGCCTAATTCCGCAAAAAACGCAACCGTTTCGGGGACATCAAAGCGCAAGAGAACTTTGCGAATCGCATTGCGGGAAGCGCCGGCATACGCACTGACATCCACTTCGTCATGCGTCACATTACAGCGTCCACCCCCTGCGACTAAAATTTTCGCGCCGATTTTCTTCGCACTATCTAAGAGAAGTACATCCGCGCCAGAACGTGCCGCCCAAATTCCAGCCATGAGACCAGCGGCCCCCGCTCCCACAATCACCACATCTTTCATCACTAAATTTTATTTCCCTTCAATTCCATGACCAAAATTGATGTCATCAGACGCATTGTCTTGTTGAATTTCTTTGAATTTTAATTTACCTTTAGGCTTGGATTATTGGTTGCTTCTTGTTAATTGAGGCAACCCAGCCAAACATCTTAATCTAAGACAGCTAAACGTAAACCTTCAATATAGAAAGATAGGCAAACAGTGGATCAACCGCAAAAAGCTAAATCCTTATTGGCGTCATATTTTCCCAGCATTCTGGCGATCATTGTTTTGCTGGTCATCCTTCTTATTGATTACCTCCTGATCTTAGATCTGAATGATAATCATTTTCTCTATTCAACTGACGATGCCTATATCCACATGGCTATTTCCAAAAATTTGGTGGAGCATGGCACGTATGGCCCCACGGCCTATGCTTTTGAAGCGGCCAGTTCGTCATTGTCCTGGAACTTCATTTTAGCAGGAACCTATTTGATCACAGGGGTGAATACTTCTAATCTATTGATTATCAACATTGTTTTAGGCATCTTGGCGCTTTTAGCGATGCAGAAGATTTTGCTGGCATGGTTTCCCAATGCACCGAATTGGCTGTATAGCGCAGTGTTGCTGGCTTTCATATTCTTTATTCCGCTCCCTACCATGATCTTGAGTGGGATGGAGCATGTTTTTCAAGTCCTCGTCACCCTCGGCGTTTTTTATTTTGCGGTGGAGATCCTTGTGGCCGATTACAACCCCGCGCTGACCCGTCATAAAGTGGGACTTTGGGCGACAACGACCCTCTTAATTACGGTTCGTTTTGAAGCTGTTTTCCTGATTAGTATCATCGTTTTACTTTTATTTCTGAAAAAATACTTCCGTTTTACGATTATTCTTGGCATTTTGAATGCAATACCGCTTATGTTAATGGTCCTCGTATTTCAATATAACGACCTGGGATTATTGCCGAATTCTGTTCTGATCAAATCCCATGATGCGGCAGAATTAGGGCGGGTGCTGAATATATTTATCAATATCCATGAAGCGCCCAGTATTTTTGTATTTCTGTTTTTAAGTATCATCTATCTGTTATTTTATATGCGCCGCCGCTATCAGCTATTATCTTGGCAAAGATCGCAAATTATTTTGTTAATTGTGACGGTCACCGCCTTAGAACACAGTTTAATAAGCAGATTTGGTTGGCTGTATCGCTATGAAGCCTATTTAATTACGCTGATACTATTTGCAATCTTGGTGCTTGTTGAGGATTATCGGAATGATCGTAACCAACACGCCGTCAATTCAAATAATCCCCCATCATTGTCCTATA
>JBNLCD010000603.1:0-3470 GCA_050303635.1 Anaerolineae bacterium | reverse complement strand
AACCACAACCAATGCCGGCGCATTGGCGGCCCGTCAGGCGACGGAAGGTACAGATATCCCCGTGGTATTTATGTTTGTGATTGCGCCGATTGAAAATGGTGTGGTTAGCGATTTACAAAATATTGAAAACGTAACAGGCGTTCGTAACCCACTTGAAGATTTTGTTGGACGACGGATTGAGGTATTGAAAGCTATTAACCCTGATGCCACCCGCATTTGGGCTCCCTATGACAGTGCGTACAATACTGTGGCTGTGGTCACCGCTAAGCTCGATGAGGTCGCCCCTACTCTTGGTGTGGAAATCATAAAAACTGAAATAACTTCAAGCGAAGACGTTATTGCAGAAGTTGAAGCTTTAGATAGTGCTGAAGAAATTGATTTAGATGCCATCTTCATTTTCCCAGATCTCACTGTTCAAGCACCAGAAGCATGGCAAGCTATTCTTGAATTCAGTCTTAAGCATCAAATACCAATCATGGCCAATACAGGTTCTCAGGTTGAAGAAGGTGCTCTGTTTAGTTATTTATCGAAAAATGAAGAAACAGGCCAACAAGCCGCGCGTATTGTTTCACTCCTACTCAGTGGAACAAGTATCAAAGATTTACCAGTAGAAACGGCTGAGCTGTTCTTGATTGTCAATCTTGAAACATCCGAAAATATGGGTTTAACCGTTAGCGATGCGGTGCTCAATCAAGCTGACACAATTATTTATGGGGATGAAGCTGAGTAATGTTACATAGTCTACGCAATCGTTTGACGATACTGTTTATCGCGTTAGCGATCTTACCAACAGGATTGGTAAGTTTCATTTTAACGCAGAATGGGTTTGATGCCCTTCGTGACGAGGCCCAAAAATCACAACAACAAGTCGCTGTGCGTTCACGGGTTGAAATCGAAGCATTTATTCAAGCTCGTGAAACTCAATTGCGTGACTTGCAAGAAATTAACAATCTCACTGCCCTTGATGAGGATGAACAAATCGTCCTGCTCAATAACTTGCTTTCCAATGACCGTGCTTATCAAGATTTGATCTTTCTAGATGCGGATGGACAAGAGATTGTTCACCTTTCACGACAAGAATTGGTTGCCCGCGATGAGCATCTTGATTATACAGGTTCGCCAGAATATCAAGCACTGGTAGCTGGCGACTCTATTTACTATGGCTCGGTATATCTTGATGACAGATCGCGGGAACCCCTCATCGCCATGTCCATTCCCTACACCGATTTACGAACTGGTGACTTGAGTTATATCTTGATTGCTGAACTTCGTTTTCGGAGCATTTGGGACTTGGTCAACAATATTGGTCAATCACTCAGTGATGAAGACGTTAGTGTCTACATTGTTGATCCAACCAATAAAGTTGTTGCGCATGCGAACCCATCTGTTGTATTGAGTGATACTGAATTTGTCGTACCAGATACAACCGACCAAGTTCAGGGTTTGAATAGTGATGAAGTCTTTCTTGCCGCTGATCCCCTGAATTTAGGTAATCAGACACTCTTAGTCGTGGCTGAACGTCCGGCCTCGGTTGCACTTGAAGTTGCGAGTGATGGCCAGAGAATTGCACTTATCGTGACGGTATTGGCGCTGATTGTGGCTGTTGTGGCAGGTTTTGTGACCGTGCGTCAAGTTGTGCGTCCGATTACGAGATTATCAAATACAGCGCAAGAGATTAGTCAAGGTAATTTACAGGCACGGGCAATCGTGCAAGGTCAGAGCGAAATTAGTGTTCTGGCACGCGCATTTAATCAGATGACTGATCAATTAAGTGATTTGATTAACACGCTTGAAGATCGCGTCAAAAGACGGACAGTCGATCTCGAAAAAGCGCGTGAGGAAGCTGAAGCCGCTAACCGTGTTAAATCTCAGTTCTTGGCGAATATGTCCCATGAACTTCGTACACCCTTGAATGCTGTTTTGAACTTCACGGCATTTGTAGGGGATGGTGTTTTTGGTCCTGTCAATGAAGAACAAAAAGAGGCGCTTGAAGAATCACTCGATAGTGGCCGTCACCTGTTAAGTCTGATTAATGATGTGCTCGATTTAACCAAGATTGAATCAGGGATGATGGACCTCTTTATTGAAGAAGTTGATTTCAATCAGCTTCTATCATCTTCATTATCCGTGGCTAAAGGGCTCATCAAGGATAAACCCTTGCAGTTTAATGCAACTGTTGAAGAGAACTTACCGCATAGCTATGGCGACCGTCGTCGTTTACGTCAAGTGTTCTTGAATGTCGTTTCGAACGCGGTTAAATACACACCGAGTGGTCAAGTGAATCTAACTGCGAAATCAAAGGACAACGAAATCCATATTTCGGTACAGGATACGGGGATTGGTATTGCTGATACAGATCATGAATTGGTGTTTGAATCCTTCAAGCAATCCAAGCATGAACTCACCCGTTCTTTGGGAACCGGATTAGGATTGCCGATTTCGAAATTCTTTGTTGAATCGCACCAAGGCAAAATTTGGTTTGAGAGTGAGCTTAATGTGGGTACAACATTCCACATTGTCTTACCTATCTTAACTGAAGAAGAAGCCTATAAGGCGAACAATAGAGAAACAAAACCTGAAGTATCCATTCCAACCGTGAACTAAGAATGTGAAACAAAAATAGCACCCTTGTTGTTGCGTGATACTAAGGGTGCTATTTTTTATTGAGGTCAAGTTCTTCTACTTTTTACGATTAATCTTCATGATGACGATGCCCAACGGCGGAATGCGTAAATTCAAACTTTGTTCGTAACCCTGTGCCCAAATCGGATCGCTACGGAAACCACCATAGTTTCCGACGTTGCCGCCCCCATAAATATCCGCATCACTATTGATGAGCTCGTCATAAAAACCTTCTTCGGGGACACCTACGCGATAATTTTCGCGCGGGACAGGTGTAAAATTACACGCCACCACAAGGAAATCAGAGGTATCTTTAGCAAAGCGTATAAAGGCGTAGACACTGTTGGTGGCATCATCCGCTTCAAGCCAGCGGAAACCAGCCGGATCATAGTCACGTTCATATAAAGCAGGTTGGGCTTTATAGAGATGATTCAAATCACGGACAAATTGATTAATATGTTCATGGGTCGGCAAATCTAGTAAATGCCAGTCCAAACTCCGCGTTTCGCTCCATTCCGACCATTGTCCAATATCCCCACCCATAAAGTTTAACTTCTTGCCGGGATGACTATATTGATACCCCCACAGCAGGCGTAATTGAGCAAATTTCTGCCACCAATCACCGGGGAACTTACCCATTAAGGAGCCTTTGCCGTGCACCACTTCATCATGCGAGAGCGAGAGCACGAAATTCTCACTGAACGCATACATGAGCGCAAAGGTCAGATTGTGGTGGTGCCAGCGGCGATAGATCGCGTCCTTCTCGATGTAATCCAGCGTATCGTGCATCCAGCCCATATTCCACTTGAAGGTGAAGCCCAACCCACCCAGATACGTGGGACGCGAGA
>JBNLCD010000602.1:0-3477 GCA_050303635.1 Anaerolineae bacterium | reverse complement strand
GAGTTCTTCGATGGTTAAGGTATCAACAAAATCATTTTCAGCGCTAACGGTTACCGCCAAAGCATCGGTACCGACGCGGAATTCCAAAACGTCGCGGCCATTGGTTGCGCAAGTTTCAATTTCGCTATCCTTGATCGGACGGCTCGCATTGCTGATGTCGCTGGCCGTTTCTACACAGAAACGTTCAAAGCCAGCACCTGAACCAATGCTGTCAACGGTAATAGTATCAGCATAGCCGTCTTCTTCGAAGCGTTCAGCCATGCGTACAGTCAAGGGGAAAACGGTTGAGCTACCGGCAACGGCAATGTCGCCTTCAACCAATAAAGGATCAACTTCTGGTAAAACAACTTCATCGCCACCCTCTTGAGCGAAAACGCCCACCATGGGGATAGCAACAACTAAAACAAGTAATAGAGCAATAAATTTGGCTCCGAAGCTACGCATATGTATCTCCTGTAGATATTCCTAAGCGTAAGAGTTTAAGCAAACGGGAGTTATCATAGCGGTTGACTATAAAGCTAGGTAAAATCTACGATTAAACTATGGCGAAACTTTGGTTAAATCTTCTTAATAATCACACACAAATCAAACATTTCAAGCACTTTTGTCTGCAAAATCCACCAAACACCCTTAAAATAACTAAAATGGCTCAAGAATTTAGAAAGACGCTCATGCAAAATTCAGAGCTTCAACAAGTTGCTGAAATTATTGTGCATTACTCAACGACGGTTCAGGCTGGTGAAACTGTCTTCATGCGTGGATTGTCGCCTTTAGCGGAACCCTTGGTGCAAGCGCTGTATCAAGCCGTGCTTCAAGTCGGCGGTTTGCCCATCCCCTATATCCATATGAGTCTCGAAGATAAACATGCGCTTGTGGCCAGCGACGATCTTGCATTATTGGCCGAACCCAATCCGGTCATCGTGCAAATGTATGAACAAGCGGATGTCATTATTGGCATTCATGCCGCTGAAGATCTACACGCCTTGTCTAAATTTTCACCGGAGAAACAAGCCGCCCGTGCGCAAGCAAATGCAATCCCCATCAAAATTCAAAAAGAACGTATGGCCCAAGGTAAACTCAGACGCTGTACAACACTCATCCCCACACCCGCCTATGCCACAGCGGCAGGTATGTCACTTGAGCAATTTACTGCGTTTTGGCAACACGCCTGCCGGATTCATCAACCCGACCCTATTCAGGCATGGCAAGATTTATATGCCTATCAGCAAAAATTAGTTCAATATTTTAACGGTAGGAATCACATTGAAATTCGCGGTGAAAATATTGATCTGCAACTGTCCATTACCGATAGAAGTTTCATCAATTCAGCTGGCAAAGCAAATTTTCCAGATGGCGAAGTGTTCACAAGTCCGGTCGAAGATAGCGCGAATGGTTGGATTCGCTTCAATCGACCCACTTATTTTAATGGCGTTGAAGTAAATGGCCTCGAATTACGCTTTATCGCAGGCGAGCTAGTGACATCACGGGCCGCAACGAACGAGAAATATTTTAAACAAATATTGACCACAGATGATGGAGTGTATCGGCTCGGGGAATTGGGTATTGGCACCAACACGGATATTGATCAATTTACTAGCGCTATTTTGTTTGATGAGAAAATGGCGGGTACTATTCATTTCGCTTTGGGACAAGGATTTCCGCAAGCAGGTGGTCAGAATAAATCGGCTATCCATTGGGACATGGTGCACGATATGCGGGATGGCACTGAGATTTGGCTAGATAGAGAACTAATTTATCAAAATGGAAATTTCTTGATCGAATAAAACAAGTCAGCATCGTTTTTAAGCGACAAGATGATGCTGACTTGACTTTGCGCTATTTAGATTAACGTGAGTTTTGGATAAGCAAGGGCCTGAAGACCCTTGTTAAAGGTATGTTCAAAGATTGAACGGACGCGATAATCTCAAAATTAGTCATAGCAAGGTGGCTTTAGCCTCTTGCCTTGGAATCAATTCAGCACTTATCTGATTATACGCTCAAGTCTACACCAAAACTCACGCTAGATTATGGTTGGTGTTTGACCTGAACACCTGCGGAAGGGTTGCCTCGGAATTTCTTCATCAGCGCTGTCCCCAAACTAATGGTTAAGACAATGAAAAATAGGGTTGTAAACAAACTCTTGCCCATCGAAAACGCACTTGTCACGTGCGCGACGGTGTTTGAAAAATTGGGATAGCGCACCAGCAGTACAATAATCCCTACATTTTCCAGATAATCAAACAGTCCCCCGATGATCGGCACATAAGCAAGATAGTGGAGCTTGCTCTTTGCGCCAAAGCTGTAGCGAATCAGCCATGTCAGCATGAGCGCATAAGTCACAGCAAAGAGACCCGGATAAACCAAATCTAGCGGAATCTGTTGTGTGAGATAGGCGTGGCGGCCATCTTCGCCAAGATTATCCAGCAAATCATGGGCATACGTCGCCGCATAACCCGTCGGTTTCAAATCAAGCAATTCCATCCCATCCGCATAATCGCGCACATGCGGAATCGTAATATTGAGCATGCCAAAGTAAATCAATTGCGTCAGGACAAATAAAACGAGAATGGTGCGTCCTTGGGCATACTTCTGGAGTTTTTGTTGAAACATGCTAGCCACTCCTTTGCGGGCTAATTGGGCAATAATTGGCCAAGTTGGTTTTGATAAACATCGGCTGTGTCTTGCGGAGCCATGACGGGCGTCAAAAAGAAAATGGACATCAGGGTTAGGGTCAATGCTTCGAGATTGAGCGTGGACGGGAGTTCACCATTGTGGTGCGCCGCCTGCACTTGATTAGCCAATATTTGATTGATGCCCTGCGCTGAGATGTTTTCAATCGCCGGATTGTCAGGAAAATGGTGGGCATATTCGGCAGGTTTGAGCGGTGTGAAACTCATTTTTTCGCGCTGTAAGGCTTGATAGGCGACAATTTCCGCCATCATGCCCGGTGTTTCCACGGAGACTTGGGCCGTTACAGCAAACATGTGCCGGATAGCATCCAGATGGCTAGCGCCTTGTTGGAGTTGTTGATCAATATTCCACAACACCTCGATGCTCCAAAGTTGAATGCGATAGACAATCACATCCGTTTTGCTCGGAAAATAATTGAAGAAGGTGGGCTCGGAAACCATCACTTCATCACAGATGTCGCGTACTTTAATGTCCGCCAGTCGCTCGGTACTGAGACGCGCTAAGACAGCATTCATTAAATCCGCTTTGGTGCTCGCATATTTACGGTCTCGTAATGACAATTCACTCATGCCCAGTCTCCTTTGCTATTTAACGTGAGTTTTGGCCACCCAAGGGTCTGAAGACCCTTGTTAAGGAATTAACCGAGGATTAACTAGATCCTGTAACCCCAGAATGGGTTGTAACAAGGTGGTTTGACAAAATAATCGGAATCTGTGGTCACGGACGGGATGTATCCCGTCCCCACGCAAACCTGTTAACAAATAGATTCATGTAGGGACAGCATAT
>JBNLCD010000601.1:0-3488 GCA_050303635.1 Anaerolineae bacterium | reverse complement strand
TTGGAAAAACCGATTGCGCGTGAACAAGGTTCCAAGTTCGCTATCCGTGAAGGCGGCTTGACCGTTGGCGCGGGTGTTATCACCGAAATCATTAAATAACCAAGCCCACAGGGCGCGAGGTTCTCATTATGACGAACAAAATTCAGAACAAAATTCGTATCCGGCTCAAAGCGTATGATCATCGCGTCCTCGATCAATCAGCACGACGGATTGTGGAAGCCGCCGAACGTACGGGCGTGCAAGTCTTAGGCCCAGTGCCTTTGCCGACCCGTATCGAACGCTTCACGGTGCGCCGTTCGACCTTTATTGATAAGGACTCGCACGAGCATTTTGAAATCCGTACACACAAACGCTTGATTGACGTTTTGAACCCGGATCAAAAAACCATTGAAACCCTCACCCGTCTTAATTTGCCGGCTGGGGTTGATATCGAAATCAAGATTTAGAGGATCGCTAGTAACGGGCGGCACGCCCGTCGATACCGATAGGGATGATGGACGGCGTGCCTGTGTTCCCGACATGGGCACGTTTACAGTCCCTATGGAGGCAAGCAATGAAGGGTATTATTGGACGTAAAGTAGGTATGACACAAATCTTCGATGAAAATGGTTCAGCTTTGCCTGTAACCGTCATTGAAGCGGGTCCCTGCTATATCACCCAAGTTCGAACAGAAGAACGTGATGGCTATACAGCCATTCAGATGGGTTTTGACGAACTCTCAGCCAAACGCAATGGCTCATCTCGTCTAAACCAACCGCTACGTGGTCATCTGCGTCGCGCAGAATTACTTGAAGATAGTATTGAACTTCCAGATTTGCGTGTGCTGCGTGAATTCCGCCTTAAAAATGGCGATGATGCCGCAGACCTGGAAGCCGGTGCTAAAGTGACCGTAGAAGTCTTTGAAGAAGGCGATATGGTCGATATTGTTGGAACCAGTAAAGGGCGTGGTTTCGCGGGTACTGTGAAGCGTCACAACTTCAACCGCCAGCCAAAAACTCATGGTCAATCTGACCGTGAACGTGCGCCAGGTTCAATCGGTCAATCAGCTTATCCCGGTCGTACGATCAAGGGGATGCGCATGAGTGGCCGGATGGGTAACGACCGTGTCACCATCAAGAATTTGAAGGTGGTCGTTGTTGACGCCGAACGGAATCTGTTGGCAGTTCGTGGCTCTGTGCCAGGCGCGAAAGGCGGCATTGTCGTCATTCGTGAATCACTTAAACAACGCCGCAAGAAGCAACGCGCTTAGGTTCTAATCGGAGGAAAACATCATGGAATTTACGGTTAAGAACCTTGACGGTAAAGACGTAACTAAGACGACCCTCCCCGATGACATTTTCGGGGTCGAAGTAAATGTAGGCTTGATGCACCAAGCGTATGTCCGCCAAATGGCGAACGGCCGCCAAGGTACAGCCAAAGCCAAGACTCGTAGTGAAGTAATCCGCACCAAAGCCAAGTGGTATCGTCAAAAGGGTACTGGTCGGGCTCGTCACGGGTCTCGGAATGCGCCAATCTTTGTAGGTGGTGGTGTTGCTCACGGGCCGAAGCTCCGTAAGTACACCAAAGACATGCCCAAGAAAATGCGTCGCGAAGCCTTACGAAGTGCTTTGTCCGCACTGGTCAATGATGACCAACTCGTGGTCGTGGACAGCCTGGAACTGGCAGATGGCAAGACTAAAACCATGCAAGGCATTCTCTACAATTTAGTAGGGGAAAGCAGTGCAATTATCTTGCTCGCCGATTCCAACCCGAATGTGGAACGTGGTGTACGCAATATGAGCGATGCCATGTACTTGCGGGCAAACTATCTCAATATCCGTGACCTGCTCAAATACGAAAAGGTCATTATGCCACTCGACGCCCTTGAGCTGATTAATAATTGGCTTGGCAAGAGCGCCAACTAAGGTAGGAGAAGATTATGCCCAAGCAAATCCATATTTACGACGTGATTGTACGCCCGGTTGTCACTGAAAAAACCAATGAAAATTTGGGCGACAACAATCAATACACTTTTGAAGTGGCCCTTAGCGCCACCAAGATCCAAATCAAAGAAGCGATTGAAGTGATCTTTGATGTGGATGTCACCAACATCAACACGATGGTGATGCCAGCCAAGCGTGGTCGCCGTGGACGTAAAACCTACACGCGCAAATCATCTTGGAAGAAAGCCGTCGTCACCTTGGCCACCGGTCAATCTATTGACCTCGAAGCCTAGGCAAGCGTTTTAGCAGTAATTTTGGCGTAACGGGGCAGATAACCGCAAACCTCACGGGGTTAATGTCCCTTATCGCCCGTTAGCAACCATTGAGGTAAATAACTTATGGTTAAAGTTTATAAGCCGACCTCACCTGGACGGCGTGATATGACGGGCCACGATTTCAGTGGGCTTTCTAAAGTAAAGCCTGAAAAATCGTTAACCGAACCCATCCGCAAACGTGCTGGTCGCAACAGTTATGGACGTGTTACCGTTCGCCATCGTGGTGGCGGTCACAAACGTCGTTATCGTATTATCGACTTCAAACGTGACAAGTGGGATATGCCTGCTGAAGTGGCTTCTTTGGAATATGATCCAAACCGTTCAGCTCGTATTGCAAAACTTGTCTATGAAGACGGTACAAAGACATATATAATTGCTCCGCTTGGTCTACAAGTCGGGGATACTGTCATGAGCGGTCCAAATGCGGAAGTTCGTGTCGGTAACGCCCTCCCACTCAAGTCTATCCCCTTGGGTATGATCGTGCATAATATCGAACTGCAACCCGGTAAGGGTGGCCAGATTGCGCGTGCCGCAGGGGTAAGCGCCCAAGTATTGGGTACAGAAGGGGTTTATGTTCAACTCCGTCTACCGAGTGGTGAAGTTCGTCTTGTCCATCAAGACTGCATGGCCACCTTGGGGCAAGTTGGTAACACTGACCACAGCAACGTGAAGATCGGTAAAGCTGGTCGTAAGCGTTGGATGGGTTGGCGTCCGACTGTCCGTGGTACCGCACAAGATCCCGCCAGTCACCCGCACGGTGGTGGTGAAGGTCGGACCGGTATTGGTATGAAGAGTCCGAAGACTCCTTGGGGTAAGCCGGCTTTGGGTGTTCGTACCCGTCGGAACAAGCGTACCGATCAATACATCATCCGCCGTCGCGGCAAGAAGCGCTAAGGCATCCAAGGAATTAACGGAGAGAAACGATGTCAAGATCACTGAAAAAAGGACCTTACGTATCACCCAAGTTGCTTAAAAAAGTTGAGCAAATGAATGATCGTAAGGAAAAGAAGGTAATCCGTACTTGGAGTCGGGCAAGCACCATCTTCCCGCAAATGGTCGGACATACCCTCGCTGTACATAATGGCCGCCATCATGTGCCAATTTATGTGACTGAAAACATGGTAGGTCATAAACTGGGCGAATTTGCACCAACACGCACCTTCCGCGGGCACCTTCCCGATGAGAAGAAGCGTCGTTAGGGCGAATTTAGCGAGATTGTAAGGATTAAGAC
>JBNLCD010000600.1:0-3491 GCA_050303635.1 Anaerolineae bacterium | reverse complement strand
AAATGACTTGGTTTAGTTTGAATTTGGATTCGGTGCATTTCGGTTGAACTAACCCCAATCTTCCAAAAAGTGGGAGGGTGTTTGTGTGATTTTCACACCTTGTAAACTTTTAATTTGCATCAATACATCCGTGTGTTTGGGTTAAATTATCTTCTATCTTGAGCTACAATGTTTTTCATTTTCATAATGTTTGGAGGTATTTTTGGTCCGATTTTTGACTTCGTGATTTGAGGATTTTTTTTCTTCAATTCCTTATATGGATTTGGGTGCTAGGATAAGCCTCATCATCTACCTCCAATCTTGGAGTGAATCCATGGCTATAGCTCCTTCGGTTTCACGGATTTCTCCCGATTTTTCCAAAATCTAGTTCTTCAAGTTCATCTAAAATACGTGATGTTAATGCGAGACGTGCGACTTCTTGCCAGTCAAATGCCGGATGCACTAGGTTTTCTCCTCAAAACTGCTTAATTAACTTAACATGGGGGTTCTTAAACACGCGGCATTATAACATTCTCTATCTGAGAATTCCATTTTTATGACTCAAATATTTAAGTCGAATATGCGTCGGTAAGTAGTTTTTAGCGAGCGATTGGCAGAAAAAAAACTGCGCCAAATCGACGCAGTTTTTGTGGTTCAAGTTAAAGACGATACTGATGATTATTGAACGGTAACACCCTCAAGCGGCACCCAGAAACCATCTTGGATATGATTGCGATAGAGTTCAACCCACATTGTGCCATCTACATCAACCACATCCCCTGTGACATAAGTTGCATCGGGTGATGTTTGCGCCCCATCGGCCATCATTTCACCGCCGGCTTCGGCATACATCGGTTGCGGTTCGCTCACCGTGGCCAACGGTCCATAGAGCCATGCTTGAATGCGACCCGTCGGATTTGCACAATCGTGCACACTTGCGACAAAATAATACCCTGTCTCACCTGTATCGATGCTGAATTGACCTAGATCATCTTCTTCATAGAATAAATTGGCGCTGGGGTCTTCGGGATTAAATTCATCAGCATAAATCGCGAAATCCATATCTTCGCCACGAAATTCTTCAATAAATTCACGTTGGCCATAGCTCACATCGCGATAATAATAGGTACCGGCCAGACTAGGTGCCAAGGGGCCAACTACTTCGTATGGAATTGCTTCTGAACAGCGTTCTGGTGTAAACGTGGAACTTGATTCACTGAGGAAGAAATTGAATACTTCCCCATCATTGGCCGCAGAAGCTTGTCCCGGTCCCGCGATGGTGAAGAAGATTTCCCCAGCGGTCGTGGTCGCACATTGAGTTGAAACCACCACGATTACATAGGATGTATCGCCACTAAATACAATTACACCTTCATCATCGTAACTGCCCACATAATTGGTTTCAGGATCAGCGGGATCAAAGCTGTCTTCATAAACTTCAATCTGAATATCATAGGAAGCTATGCCCAGATAATTAGCATCGCCATAAGCATAGGTGCCTGATGCATCAAAACTTGTGGTGAAGCTAAAATAGGGCGTATTGGGTCCGCACACCGGACTATCAAAAACGGCTTCATCGCCCCATAAAAATCCGGTAAACACATTGGTAGCTAGGCTATCGACTACAACCGTGGGTACCGCGCCATAAATACTGCTGGCGTCGGGTGAGCCATCAAAACACAAAATCACGGTACCACCATCGCTCCGCACGCGATAATCATAAACCACATCATCGACGGTAATATCAATTTGATAGCCATAGGTTGAACGTTGCGCAAAACTGCCGCCGCCTTCACAGCCTAAGCCTTCACTGGGGAAAGTCATGCCTTCCCAGACCCAACGGTGGGTATCGCGTGTAATGGTACGATTCAAATAACTGCTAAGATGTGCCATGGCCTGATCCACGCGTGCTTCAGCTTCGCCGTCGGATTGGGCAGACACGACTCCGGCTGGCACGAATGAGGCTCCTAAACTAACTAACATAACTAGACAAGCAATGACCGATATATATTTTCCTAAGCGATTCATCTAAAGCAATCTCCCTTTTGACAATCTGGCGAGGTTCAACACATTCAGTATAGATTGAAATAAAAAAACCTGCTGAATTATGTAAAATCAATTCAACAGGTTATGTCGTTGTATGAAGTCAAATCAGGTCGTTTTAGCGATTCAACACAGCCGGATTCACCACACTATTATAGTTTTCATTGAGCAACGCATCGATCATTAATTCAGCGGCTTCCACCGCAACAGCTTCTTGGGCTTCTTCAGTGCTGGCGCCTAAATGGGGTGTATGGACGACACCCGCTAAACCAACCAAGGGATGATCGTCAGCGGGGGGTTCGCCATCATAAACATCGAGCCCCGCACCTGCTACTTTACCACTTTGAATAGCATCCGCGAGGGCTTGGGCATCAATCAACGCGCCGCGCGCCGCATTCACAATGCGCACACCATCTTTCATCTTGGCAATGGAATCTGCATTAATCATATGCTTGGTTTCAGGCGAAGAAACCGTGTGCAAAGTGATGTAATCGGCTTGGGCGTAAAGTTCATCTAAGCTAGCCACCCGCGTGGTATTTTCAATCGCGAAATCAGCGGGCAAATAGGGATCAAAATAAACGATGCTCATGTCAAAGGCTTGCGCACGTTTGGCCACAGCTTGACCAATCCGACCAAAACCGACAACCCCCAATGTTTTGTTGCGGAGTTCGGTGCCCATCCATTTTTTGCGTTCCCAGCGACCATCAACCAAGGCTCCATGGGCAACGGGGATATGACGGGCCAGTGAAAGCATCAAGCCGAGGGCCAATTCAGCCGTGGCGACGGTATTGCCGCTCGGGGTATTCATAACCACCACGCCCTGGACGGTGGCCACATTTAAATCAATATTATCCACGCCGACGCCCGCACGGGCGATAGCTTTGAGCTGATGCGCTTTTTCGAGCAGTTCCGCGTCAGCCGTGGTACCACTGCGCACAATAAGACCATCCGCTTTTTGCACCCGTTCGAGGACTTCTTCGCGGCTCATTTTGCTATCGGAAAATTCAACGGTTACGCCTTCGGTATTCTGCAATTTGGCTAAACCAGAGGTGTGGAGAGGATCGGAAACAAGAATATGCATATTTTGTTCATTCCTTTGAGTTAAAGGTGATGTTTTCAGAATTGTCTCAACCCCCTCTGTCGCGAAGGCGACATCTCCCCCAAACATGGGGGAGAATGAATTACGAACACCTGCCTCCCCTGTATTCGGGGGGAGGTGGCCGTAGGTCGGAGGGGGTTATTCTAAATTACGTTTAGATTATTTAGCGTTGCCATCGCAAAATATCACGGAGTTAGCGCCAGCCATCGGTCATCTTTCTCAGCTTGAGCATCTATATCTTGAAGATAACCAAATCAGTTATTTGCCGGAGGAAATCGGTCATCTTGGCAAACTCAAGCGATTGCATTTGGGCGGGAATAAACTCATGAAGTTGCCGCCAAGTATCGGTAACTTATCAGCGTTATTTGAA
>JBNLCD010000599.1:0-3502 GCA_050303635.1 Anaerolineae bacterium | reverse complement strand
ATGCCATTGGGGCGGATGAAAATGAGTTATATAGCGCACCCGAGGCTTACAATATCGGCAATATCCAACAACTGGATGATGGCGGAATGCTCTTTTTGCAAATCGAATTTCGTGATTGTTCATTTTTGAATGGTACCGTCGGGAAACTAATTAAACTCGATGCCAATGGCGAGCCGCTGGTACTCACCGACAAACTGACAAGCATCCTAGATCGTAACAATAGCCAGCCTGTATTTTTGCAAGGACGTTATACCCTTGCGCCAACTGAAGATTATGCGGCTGTCGTCGAAACCGATGAAAACGCCACCAGCAATGCACTGTTTATTGTCAGTTTGGAAACAGGGGAAACCATGCCCGTTTTGCTTGACGGCGAACCTCTCGAAAATATTGGAGCGGTCGCGTGGGGGCAATAATTGAGATTTGCCATAAGATACAGATAAAAAATCGGGAAATAGTGGAATCTGGACTCGTTTCATAATAGAATGTGAGCAACATTTTTCGCCAAATCCCAAATAAACCATGTTGAGGTTATCTATGTCTGAAGGCACGCTCCCTGTCGAAGCGCCGAAATTCGTGTATAAACCGGTGCATCCTATTTTGCGCACGATTTTACTCATTGTAGGTACGATTTCGTTGGGAATTGGCTTAACGGCACTGATTGTGCCGGGACTACCAACGACACCCTTTGTGTTTTTGGCTATCTTCAGCTATGCGCGCAGTTCAGAGCGTATGTATCTGTGGATGATGAATAATAAATATCTGGGGGAAACTTACCACAATTTGAAGGAAGGCAAAGGCATTGCGATGCGCGTCAAAATCCATGCCCTTGTTTCCGCCTGGACGATGATTAGCATCTCCGTGCTTGTGGTGGATATCTTGGCCTTGCGGGTCTTTTTGTTGACCTTGGGTATTATCATGCTCATTTTTATGTGGAAGGTCAAAACCTATCGCCCTGAATTGGAAGGCTAAGGCATTAGGTTTTCTTGAATAACAAGCTCAATAACGCGAGTTTTGGCTAAGCAAGGGCTTGAAGACCCTTATTAAAAGAGTAATCTAGGGTTGAACGGACCCGGTAACCCCAAAATGAGCCATAACAAGGCGGCTTTAGCCCCTTGACTTGGGATCAACTCAGAAATTATCTGATTCTGAACTCACATCTAAAGCAAAACTCACGCTCAATAAAAAAAATAGGGCAACTTACTCGCAAGCCGCCCTGTTTTTTATTTACCTATTGATGAGATGATTTAGCCTTGTAGACCGTATTCTTGGAGAACACGACGCGCAATGACCAAACGTTGGATTTGGCTGGTGCCTTCACCAATGGTCATCAAACGTTGATCGCGGTAAATGCGTTCAACGGGGAATTCGCGGCTATAACCATAGGAACCATGAATTTGGATAGCGTTGAAAGCGACCTTTTCAGCAACTTCGGAGGCCATCAATTTACCCATTGCGGCGGCTTTACTGAAATCTTTGCCTTGATCACGTATCCATGCGGCGCGATAAATCATCAAACGAGCGGCTTCAATTTCCATTGCGCCATCGGCCAACATCCATTGAATGGCTTGATATTGAGCAATCGGTTTACCAAATGCTTCCCGTTGGGCGGCATATTTAATGGCTTCGTCAAAAGCGGCTTGGGCTAAACCAACACAGAGCGCACCAATCCCAATCCGGCCCCCATCAAGGGTTTGCATGGTTTGGTAGAAACCTTCACCTTCATTACCAAGTGTGCCTTCTTCTTTCGCCACGCGAACATTGTCATAGGTGATTTGGTGAGTCGGTGAACCTTGGACACCCATTTTCTTTTCTTTGGGGTGAATTTCAAGACCTTCGGCATCGGTTTCAACCAACAACATAGACAAACTACGCGACGGTTTTTCATCAGGATGGGTACGGGTCAACGTGATGACCACCGGAGATACACTCGGATTAGTAATCCATGCTTTATGGCCATCAATAATCCATGAATCGCCTTCAACCACGGCGGATGTACGCACACCACCGGCTAAGTCAGAACCTGCGTTTGGTTCGGTCAAAGCCAATGCACCGAGAACTTCACCACTGGTCAATTTTGGCAAATATTTTTCTTTTTGCTCTTTAGAACCCCATGTATTGATGGGGAAACAGCATAAACCGTTATGCGCGGCGAGGGACAACCCGGTGGAACCACACGCGCGACCGACTTCTTCAATAGCAATCGCGGCGCTAATCCCATCGAGGGCGGCCCCGCCATATTCTTCAGGGACTTGCAGACCCGTCAGGCCGAGTTGGGGCATCTTCTTGATGGCATCCCACCGCATTTCGCCCGTTTCATCAACTTCGGCGGCATAGGGGGCGAGTTCTTTTTGAGCAAAATCACGCACAGCGTCGCGATATAAACGTTGTTCTTCATTCAGTTCAAACTGCACTGGATACTCCTTAAAATGGATAGACTGCAACTGGCTAGATCGTAAAACTGTTTAGCGATGGGGTTTAATCGCTAACATGACCAAATAATTAAATAGTGGGTGCATTTTAGTGCAGACTCGCGGAAATAGGCAAGGGATTCAGTCAGTTTCCTAAGAAGACGCGAATCAAAAACTGGAGCCCCCGTGAGCTCCAGTTAGAGTTTTTATAGATTAGGAAGCTATGCGTTGTTGCTTGTTCAGGCTGGCTTCAATGAATGTCTCAATTTCAGCCACGGCTTTTGTGTACCCACCCGCTTCCTTGAGCGATTGTCCGTAATGTGCGGCATTTTGGCGATAACTATCTTCATCCAAGATAGTTTCCAGTGCATTTCTTAATTCCTCAGAAGTGACGCGTCCATAGGGATGCTGGTCACCTAATAGAATGCCACTTTGCGTTTCCGCTAGACGTTTCCCATTCACATATTGCTCAAAGTGATGTGGGACGACAATTTCCGGCACACCATAATACAGCCCTTCATGGACACTATTCATACCGCCGTGTGTAATAAAGACATCTACTTGCTCCAAAATTTCGAGCTGGGGCACATAATTGCGCACGATGAAATTCGCGGGGATTTCCCCTAAGTCGTCCAAATTAGTGTTCTTACCCACCGCCAAAATAAACTGCGCTGGATAATCCGCAAAAGCTGTAAACGCCGCCTGATAAAAATCATGATCCAGATGATTAATCGTGCCCAGTGAAATATAGACTTTTCTTCCTGCACTTAATTGGTCAAAGGGAAATTCTACATCGGGACGTGTGGCCAGATTCAAACTGGGTCCCACAAAGCGAAACCGTTCATCGACAAAACCATTCGGCGGATGAAAAGCTTCGGATGTGAACACAATATTGAGATCCGCATATTCGGTAATGCCGCCGGAATTGTCCTTGCCAAATTCACGCGCCATACCCTGTTTCCAGCGCATCAACTTCGGAACATGGGGCAGAGCAGACCACATAAAGCGGGCCATTGTGCCCAAGCCGATATAACTGAACAACCCATCCAGAACAAAAGTGGTAATCAGACAGACTTGGGGAATATTGTTCACGC
>JBNLCD010000598.1:0-3503 GCA_050303635.1 Anaerolineae bacterium | reverse complement strand
GCATCGGCTAAGGCAGTCAGGAGCGCTTCTTGATCACAATTCATCTCGTCTTGCGCATAACTGGTTGAGAAAGATTGATTAGTAAAAACGAGACCTGCTAGGACGACACAGATTAGACTTGATTTCAAAATCGCAGAAAATTTCATTGGGTGAATGTACTCCGATGCTTGGCGATAAGTAAAACAAAGTTTGATTTTGCCTATTCTAACGTAATAGAACGTTACAAAATCGTCACACAATTTACCCAATAATATTAAGAGGGACTATATTAAAATCACCGATGGCATACATATAAAAAAGCAAAGGCGGGAACTTGTCCCACCTTTGCTTAGATAGCGCTACTTAGTTAACTATCTATTCTAGTGCCGCAGATTCATCAACACGTAGAAGGGTGACTTGATCAAGTGGAACCCAAACATACTCTCCAAGCTCGCCTAGAGTAATTTCTACCCAAGTACGGCCATCAATTTCAGATAAACTTTGAATTAAATATGTATCCGATCCGTTGTTATCATAGTCTTGGGGAATCCAAAGTTCTTCGCCATCACTGGTTCGAACGACTTCACCATTTGGACTAACGTAAACGGGTTGGGCTTGTGCTTGACTAATTTGAATCATGCCGTTGTTATTGGCATGGTATCTGGGTTTTGCAATCGATACCAACGATCTTAATTTGCCTGTGCCACACTCAAATACTAAGGTGCTTACATAGGATATCCCTATGCCATCGATTGTATAATATGTTGTGAGTTGGACGGTAATCTTCGTTCCGGTCGGTACATTGAATGTCGCATATAAGCCATAAGTTCCGGTATCCGTTCTGTTTGATACTTGATCATAACCATCAACCACCCCGATACCCTCTACCGCCATGTACCCCACAATATTGGTATAGTAGACGAATTGATAATCTACTGGAACATCATAGCTCCCACCTGTACAACTAACATTCGGCGGTAAGCCCAAAATTTCAGCGGATGGCACATGCGTATCCGCCAAACTTGGTGAATACATTGTTAGCGCCCCCGCAATGACTAGCACAACCACCATTATTTTTATGATGGATTTCTTGAACATTAGTTAGTCTCCCGGTTCATTTATGAACCATATTATGAATCTAATTTAAGTCTATGGTGACTTTCAGATTTTGCGCAAGCGAATGGTTAGCAATAATCTCTCCTAAAACCAGTTATTCACATAAAATTCAAATTTGCACTGGTCGCCACTCATCACTATCCGACGCTTGTCATGAGCGAAGACAACTTATACACTCAGTTCAGTACTGTAAATAGTTGTATTGGGAGAATACTTTGACAGAACAACGTCCGTTAATTTTGATCGTGAATGATGATGGCATTCAATCACCGGGGCTCCATGCCGCCGCCGAGGTAGGGCTAGCGTTGGGTGATATCCTTGTTGTGGCCCCGGTGGAACAACAAACAGCGATGGGCCGTTCGCGTCCTCATTTTGCTGATTCAGGTATTATTCGTGAAACCGAGTTAAAGTTGAATGGCCAAAAGCACATCGGTTATGCGGTGACGAGCACGCCTGCTCTTTGTGTGGCCCACGCCCTCATTGAAATTGCGCCACGTAAACCCGACTTGTGCTTGAGCGGCATCAACTATGGAGAAAATATCGGTTTTAGTATTACCGTCAGTGGCACATTGGGGGCCGCGTTGGAGGCGGCATCGTTCAATGTGCCGGCTATTGCGGCCTCACTTGAAACGCCTTTATCACTCACCCATGCGGAAGATTATGCAGAATTGGATTGGGACGCCGCCAAACATCATCTCCAACAACTCGCGGCAGTGGTTTTAGCACGGGGTATACCGGAAGGGGTTTCGGTCCTGAATATCAATATTCCTTCAGATGCGACCACCGAAACTGCCCAACGTATCACTCAAGTGAGTACGCACAATTACTATAATTTTAACCATGTTGGTCCTGCTTCCCGTGCTTTCAATCAACCTCATCGTCTACCGGAAAGCCGCATCGCCGACAAAACGACCCTTGAACCAGACAGTGATATTTACGCTTTTGCGCATGACCGTGTGGTTTCAGTCTCCCCAATTGTTCGCAACTTCACAGCTCCGCTTGATTTAGTGCGCGATTGGACGCAATCAAACTAAATCAGACGCATACATAGAATCAAAAATAGCCATGTGGAAGCAATTTCAACCCATGGCTATTTTCAATATTTACTGATTGGATGCCCTACTTGCCGAATTTGTCCTGATACTTCTTAATCGAATATTCAAGCGTTTCCTTCGCTTCGTCAACATCCGCCCAGCCAAGTTGCTCGACCTTGATCCCTTCAAGCTGTTTGTAGGTCGTGAAAAAGTGTTCAACTTCGACCAGATAATGTTGGGGGACATCCGCTAATTTCTGAAAGTCCTTAAAATGTGGATCATGCACAGGTACGGCCAGAATCTTAAAATCTGGTTCCCCGCGATCGCGCATTTTAAACATGCCAATCGGACGCGCCTCAATCAAACACCCCGGAAACGTCGGTAAATTGACCATTACCAGAATATCAAGTGGGTCGTCATCATCAAAATAACTTTGGGGCACGAAACCATAATCCCCCGGATAGTGAATCGCGCTATAGAGCACCCGATCCAGTTTCAACATACCCTCGGTCTTGCTATATTCATATTTGTTTCGGCTCCCTTTCGGGATTTCAATCACGGCGTGGACCACATCGGGGAGATTGGGTCCCGCTGAAACATCATGCCAGAGGTTCATTAGTTTGTTTTTCCTCGTATTTCGTCTAAGGCCTGATGAATTTCTTGTAAAGCCATTGAATGCGCGTGTAGATATTCCAAAATCACGCGGATTTCCTCTTCGGCTTTGATATTGATTGTGAAATCATTGTGCGCTTCAACCCGATCTTTGTCCGCTTGCCGATTTTGACTCATCATAATAATCGGGGCTGTAAACGCCGCTTGGGTTGATAAAACAAGATTCATGAGGATAAACGGATAGGGGTCCCAACGCCCGATAAATCCGATAATATTCACCACAATCCAGATCGCCAAAATAATGCTTTGCCCAATCAAAAAAGCCCAAGACCCCACAAAACTTGCCACCTTATCTGCCGCACGTTGGCTGAGATTCATTTGTTCATTAAAGATCTCGTTGACGTTGCGAACAGGTGGATGGTTATGCTTAAATGGAGAAGGAAATTCAATCTTAGCCATACAAGTACCTCATCCGTCCTACTATTCAATGGACTCTAATTCTAGCTCTTTTTGCTAAAAATAAAGGGGGAACTCTGTAGGTCCTTTGATCCCTAATTAATTTAGAAAGGGCGAGATAATGAGTCTCTAGGGTAAATAAGATTCAAGAAACTGATAGGCTTCCGCAAAAGTTCGGAATATCTTCTTATTGGTATTATGGAGAATACTCCGCATGCCCATGCGAATAATTTGTTCCTGATAATAATCGCGGACAATAAATGCAGTCGCTAAGGAATCCAAATTATACTCTTGATTCATCATCTG
>JBNLCD010000597.1:0-3504 GCA_050303635.1 Anaerolineae bacterium | reverse complement strand
AATGATGAACTCCAGCGCACGTTCACCCATATCAATGACTATCAGCTATCACCCCAGCAAACTCAGTTACTGTTTCGTCAAACATTGTCTTCTGGATCAAGGATTATCTATCTCATGCGTTCCTTATATGATATTGAGCCTATTTATCGTATTGATTCATATATTGAAGCCCATTGGGGACCCAATGAACAAAGAGTATACCTTTTTGATAAGACTAATCTTTACAAATCAGATTTGATTGAAGGTACGCGTAGTCAGCTCAATACAGAGCAATTGCCAGGTAATTGGCGGGGAATTTCGCCGGACGGCAAATACATTATTTTGGGAAATTGGGGATATCTTCCAACTAACGGATTTTCCCCATCCAGCAATAATCTAGTAAGTTTTGATTTAGAAACACATGAGCTACACAATATAACGGTATACACTAACCCGTTTCACGCCAATGTATACAAGCATAAGCGTGTTCTCAACAGTGATGCCATTATAGCGTGGTTATCGGATAACAATATTCTACTTTGGACAAATAGGCATACAAACAGTTATAGTTTTCAGTTTTTTGAATACAATCTTGAAACAAATATATGGTCGCAATTTGTTACCCAAGAATTTGAATTGAAATCTTTTAATATGGAGTTGTCACCTGATCAAACATTATTGGCATTTACGCAACGTCGCCTCGAACGTGAATTTAAACCTGATCGTGACGAAAACGGAAAACCAGCGGCCTTTTATGCATATAAAGTTGTTGATGATATTTACATCTACAATCTACAAACGCAAGAAATCTATCCGATTACTAGCCAATACGAATTAGAGATTTCATGGGATACATTGGCATGGTCGCCAGATAGTCAATATCTTGCTTTTTCCGCTAGCTGGAGCAACTTGGAGAATAATCCGCGCCATGCCCCAGATGATGTTTTTGTGATTGACATAAATGATCGATATTTGCAACAACTTACGCGGAGTGCTGATGTCCACAAGACAGTGTTAGATTGGCGTGTTTGTCGGCAGTAATGACTGTTTTTTGAAGCATAAAAGAATACATTGTTTAGAAGTTTAAATGTAGCTTAAGTTTTTCACACACATATGACATTTTGCCTATTTTGCGGTATCCTCCAACACGATAAGATGTGCCTAGCTAATATGCAGTCACCATACCCTCAACTGTATTGGAAAAACTTGATGAAATATGATGCATCGGCTCCTCAGCTTCTTCGCCAAACGGCGATTATTGATGTTGGTTCCAACAGCTTTCGGTTGATCGTAATTGAATATGTTCCCGAAAAATGGTTCAAGCTTGTTGATGAAGTTCGGGAAAGCGTCCGGCTAGCTGAAGGGATGGGCGACGAGCGGATTTTGCAACCCGCCGCGATTGAACGTGCTTTAGATACGCTTAAAATGTACGCCGCTTTTTGCCATAGCGCGGGCATTACTGATATTCGCGCCTGTGCGACTGCCGCCGTACGCATGGCCCAGAATCAAAGTGAATTTTTGATGCGCGTACGGTCCGAAACTGGCTTGGAAATCCAAGTCCTGAATGATTATGAGGAAGCGTTTTATGGCTATCTGGCAGTGATCAATAGCACGACCCTTGAAAATGGCTATATTGCGGATTTAGGAGGGGCCAGTCTCGAAATTACCCGCGTCGAAAATCGACGTATGAAAGAGAGTGTCAGCCTCAAGATAGGGGCATTGAGTGCCACCGAAAACTTCTTCGGCAAGCCACCGACCAGCAAATCCCAAATTCAGGAGTTGTATAAATCGGTTCGCAAGGAAGTGAAAGACCTGACTTGGTTTAAAGCAGAACCTCACTTACGCCTCATCGGCCAAGGCGGCACCCTGCGCAACCTCGCTCGCATCGCGCAAAAACGCCAACGCTATCCACTCGGTGAACCCCACGCTTATCACCTCCAAAGCTCCATGATCCAACGTACGATCACCAAAATGACAAACAAAGACTTAGTCGCTATCAAATCTATTCCCGGTATGAAAGAACATCATGCCGATATTATGCTCGGTGGTGCAACCGTTATTCGGGCTGTGATGGAAACAGCGGGGTTTAAAGAGTTGGAGATTTGTAGTCAGGGTTTGCGGGAAGGCGCGTTTTATGACCGCTATCTCTACCATAAAAGCAATCGTCGCTTTGGGGATGTGCGCCGCGCCAGCATTTACAATATATCCAATCTCTATCCCTATCAGCACAGCCACGCCGAGCATGTCGCATTTTTAGCGCTCCGCATTTTTGATCAGATTCCGCGTCCACCTATGATTTGTGACGAAGACGATCGCGATTTATTGTGGTCGGCCAGCATTCTGCACGATATTGGGATGTCCATTGATTACAATGACCATCATAAACACAGTTACTATCTGATTTTAAATCAGGGGCTACCCGGTTTCGATCACCGTGAACTACTAATCATTTCAACTTTAGCGCGTTATCACCGTAAAGGCACGCCAACACTAGGTGAATATCAGAGTATTTTGCGCGACGATGATGAACAACGCCTCATTCAAATGACCGCGTGTTTACGTCTCTCCGAACAACTAGACCGGAGTCGCGATGGAGTGGTGCGCGATGTAAAGATTACAACGGATGGCGACATTTGTGCGCTAGAACTTGAAGTCGAGGGTGATGGAGTGATTGCGCTCTGGAGTGTTTTGCGTCATGCTGATATATTTAAGACCGCCTTTGGTAAAGCACTCGATATTCGCATTCATGAACCCACTGTTTAAGGATTTTTCGCCATGTCGCAACCGCCCCAAGCTCCCCCTGTACCCACTACAAAACTCGGTATCTGGTGGCTCGCGAGTCGTCCGCGCAGTTTAACGGCAACTTATGTACCCGTCGCTCTAGGGGGCGTCGTCGCATGGCAAGATGACAAATTCCATCTATTGCATTTCTTGCTGGCGTCATTAGGCGCGTTGTTTCTGCAAATCAGTGCCAATTGGGTGAACGAATATTTTGACCATACCCGTGGCTCCGATAAAGAAACGAAACAAGGTCTTGGCATGATTATTGCACGCGGCTTGATGACACCCCGTGAAGTTTTTATCGGCGCGGTCGTAACACTGCTCATCGGCTGTTTAATCGGTCTCTATTTTGTGGCTGTGACGGGTCTAACGATTCTCGCGATTGGAATTGCGGGTGTTTTGGCCGTTGTGCTCTATTCGAGCGGACCTTTGCCCCTTGCTGAAATCGGCCTCGGTGAGTTGACCGTCTTCATTTTGATGGGGCCCGCGCTCGTTTTTGGCGTTTATTTTGTCCAAGCTGAAGATTTTAGTGCCTTGCCGCTGTGGGCTTCGATTCCAAGTTCATTTCTTGTTGCGAATATTATGCACGCCAACAATCTCCGCGACTTGGATGCCGATAAAGCCAAAGATAAACACACCCTCGCCGTGACATTTGGTCGTAAATTTGCCCAGAATTTCTTCGCATTTTTGTGCTTAGGCGCATTTATTAGCGCTGTGCTTTTGGTAATGGCTGGAATCGCCCCT
>JBNLCD010000596.1:0-3511 GCA_050303635.1 Anaerolineae bacterium | reverse complement strand
GCACCATTACTCGCGCTCAATTACGCGAAACAGCTACGACGGCAGGAATATCCACCGAACAACTTCTCATCCCTGCTGATGGTGACATTTTAAAATTTGACTAGTAGCGCAAAATCTCGGAAACCGTTTTACGTGAGGCGAGTATGGCCGGGTAAAAACTGGCTATGCTCGCAATGATAACAATCCCCAATAGGCCTGCCAACGGCGAAACAAGCGTATAACGATAGTGGATGATTTCTTTGAATGGCACGAGATTTAGCAAAAATCGCCCTAGATAATAGCTGAGGGGCAACCCTGTCAGCCAGCAAATCAAGCTGATAATCAGCCCTTCGCTATAAAATTGCAAGATAATATCGCTTGAACTCGCGCCAACTGAGCGCATGACCCCAATTTCACGTTGCCGTTCCCGAACATTCATCGAACTGGTTGTCAGCAAGCCGATACCGCCAATAATGCCCATAAATAAAGCGGCGGTGTTCATAACAACAGCAAGACTAAAAATAGTTTGGGCAATACTATCGGCAAAGCTCAACTGATTATTATATGCCGCTGAAGGTGCCGAATAATTGGTTAGGGTTGTGAGTTTGGGTGGGCTGGCAATATCAAGATAGTAAGTCTTGGGTGAAACTTCCCGATAATCAAGATCAGAGACATTCGCCAATTCAACCCAATACATAGCCGCCAATAGAGGTTCTTCTTGCTCTAAAACTTCGGGCGGTGCATATTGCATCAATAGATCCAGCTCATCTTGACTAAGTGTCACAATATCTGTCACGGGATAAACAGGCCGTTCACTCCCAATTTCTTTAGCCACGTCTTCGGAAAATTCGGTTAATGCATTCAATATATCTTCGTCAGGCGAGACATAGTTTAAAACCAGTGGCGCATAAATTTGAGCGCCGGTGCGTTGGGCGACCGCATCATTTATCAAAATCCCGCGTTCATCATAATTAGGGCTCAGAAATTGACCCAGTTCATCATCGATACCCACAACCCAGACCGTTTGAGGAGCTTGATTTTCACCTTGATCAGTTGGCGAATAAACTTGGATTTGCTCCCAATAGGTATTGGGCACAGGCGCATCCCGAATGGAGCCAACAAATTGGCTGAGATGTTCCCATTCCATAAAAGCAACTTCCAGTGGATAGTCACTAATCCCGATAATCGTAAAATCACCTTGGCTATCAGGGGCGCTCAGATGGAGCACATCCCCAACTTCAACTTTTAGCTCGCGCGCTAGCTCATCACTAAGGACAATTCCCTCCTGATTAGGGTTATTCAGCCAACCATCGCCTTCAATCAAAGGGATACTCGCTAAACTTGTTGTGGTATCAATCCCGGTGACAAAGATTGTTGTTTCTTCAGGTGCTTCGGTAATGGCTGAGGCCGCGTTATCCTCTGTAAGAAAAATCGGTAAAGCCTGAAGTTCAATGGCAACTCCGGGTTGAAATTCATGGATTTTGTCTTCTTCCACGAGTAGTAAATGGGTAAAGCTACTGAAGGCTTCAACCTGTTTAGCATTACCACCACTGAGCCGACTAATATCAATTTCCTGGCGCGTTTCATTGAGGACACTATAGAGCGAGATAATCACAGCTAAAATGCTCATAAAAGCTGTGACCGCCAAGGTTAAGGTAAGTCCAGTCAAAGCCACCCGCCAGCGGGCTTTGAAAATATTGTTAATGCTTTGTTCGATAAATAGCGGAAACGGTATCCAGATGATGAGATGTTGAATAAGGCCGTTATTGTATTTGCGACTAATCCCTAAATTTGTTGTTGATTCCAAAATGGATAGCTGTGAAGCACGATAGGCTGGAATAAGGGCGGCTAAAAGCGGAATACCAACACCTAACCCAAGTGCCATGAAGGGCACACTCAACGGTGGTGTATTGTCACGGATAATCACATTCACCGTGGGGGCAACATATTCTGCAATCGATTGACCCAAGGGAATACCAAACACAAGAGCGGGTATGGTACCAATCAAACCATAAATGGCCGCTATGCTTAAATACATGCTGAAAATATCGAGGCGCGTCGCCCCTAATGCTTTGAAAACACCAATCTGGCGATATTGTTCGCTGATGATCGCCACAATATTATTCGTAATAAGAAAACTTGCCACAACCATGGCCAATAGCGCAAGTAAACGTAAAACACGGGCAAACCGCTCAACGCCAACGGTAATTGCACTTTTAGCTGGATTCTCAATGAGATAAAAACTGATTTTGTAAGGTGTATTCTTGGAAATCGCGGTACGGAATTCGCGTGATTCTTGGCTAGCCGTTTCAAAAGTCTCAAAACGCGCAAAAATGGAGGTATACCCACTAAATCCGATGATAGATTGCGCATCTGCATAATCCATATAAGCCGAATTTTGTGGTGAACTCCCAATATAAATATACGGCTGAAAAATGATGCCCGTTATCGTCCATGTTGAAAATGTTCCGTCGGCTTGACGAATATCAATTTTGTCATCAATATGCAGGCTATATTGTTTAGCCATGCGTTGTTCAATGGCAATTTCATTACGATTAGCAATCGGAAAGCGCCCATTATAAAGTCGGATGGGGTCGAGCTCAATTTGACCAAATGGTTGAGAGTAACTAAAGAGTTGCCCTTCGTTAAATTCGTCAGTTTCAGTGGGTCGCCACGCGAATTGATAGACTGCCTGACCCTCGACAGTTGTCACGCCAGACTGGTTACGCAATGTTTCAAGCACTGCCGCATTATCAATTGAATCAGTGGTTGAGGGTGAGACATAAACACGTAACATCGCCATCTGGGAAGGCTGGAGATCTTCTAGCAATTGGCGTTTTAACAAACTTCCCAACGTCGTTAATACAACAACCGCCAGAACACCCACAAATATGCTGGCTGTCACCAGAATAGTCCGAGTTTTTTGAGTTGTAATATCTCGCCAGATTTTGATGGTTCTAATATTGCGCATAAAACTCCCACTCTTCCATGATTCTTAATTATCTTAGCATCCCACTGTAGGAAGCCTGTAAAATTATATCTCCCAAATTTGGAGTAAGCGTGAGCTAGGAATATAAGAAGCGGTGCTTTCCAAGGCCACAGGGGATTGCTATAATCGCCCCAGCAAGAGTAAACAAGGAGGCCAATTGGCATGAATAATCAATTAGCCCGACTCTCCGCAATTATAGCGGGACGCGTCCAAGGCGTAAGTTTCCGTTATTATACTGTACTCAAAGCACAAGAATTAGGCATCACGGGCTGGGTACGCAACTTACCCGATCGCACCGTTGAAGTTTGTGCCGAGGGAACCCAAACTCAACTTGATGCCATCGTTCAATTTTTACACGTTGGTTCGCCTGCCGCCCATGTCACTCAAGTGGATGTAGCATGGCAACCAGCAACTGGCGAATTCACAGAGTTTAAGACCCGTTATTTTAATGAAGTATAACCAATCTGGACACCAAATAAACTGATGATTGCTAAAAATCCACAACGTATCGCTTGGCTAACTGTTTTGACAGGTTTTATTTTG
>JBNLCD010000595.1:0-3512 GCA_050303635.1 Anaerolineae bacterium | reverse complement strand
TTCCGACATCATGATGACCTTGAGGCCGTCTTTGCCACGTTCCAGCCCGTTTTCCGCCATTAGCGCGATAACATCCTGCGCCTGCCGGACAGAGCGCACGAACGGAATCATGACTTGCACATTGGTCAGGCCCATATCATTGAAATAAGCGCCCGCCGCTTGTTGAAGCAGATGCGGATTATTGGCTTTCCAGCCAAAGCGTCCTAAAGCTGTGGTGCTGTTGTAGGCATCCCACACATAATTCGGACGACCCGAAACCCCATCCCCGTCGGCATCATTGGGGTCGGCTATTGCCAGAATATCATCTTCCGGCACTGCTTCGAGCAGACCTAGGCCGATAATCTGCGGCGCAACCCGGGGCGAAAACGTGATATCGTCAGCCATATTGCCATACGCTAAATTCATGAAATGATAAACCGGACGGCGGAGGGTATAGGGGGTACCATCCGCGTAAGTGCCGTTGACTTCTTCATACTCAATGACAAAACTACCTTCGGGCGATACACCGCTGATTGCCTGCGCTTGGAATTGACCACCGTAAGTTGTATCCGGCAAATAACCATTGAGATTACGTTCACCTGTGCTCAACAAAACCACAAAACCCGTTTGCTCGAATTCATCGGTTTGCGCGGGTTGGGGATTGTCTTGAACGGGCGCAATGGTCTGGCGCGGGCCATTATCATTACGGGGGGGACGATTGCCATCGCGCGGGGGCGGGGGATTGCCGTCGCGATTGCCATCCCCATTGTTATTGTTATCCCGATTGCCACGCCGCCCATTTCCATCCCCGTTTCCGTTATTGTTATTATTGGGGTTGTTATTGCCAGCGGGATTTTCATCGGGCGTCGTGCTGACCACCGTGGGGCTAAAGCTCGTGCGGGTGAACGGTTGGCCGCGACCATCATTAAGATGACAACCTTCACACGAGGTTGCATCAAAAAAAGGACCGATTTGGCTTTCGTCGAATTCACGCTCAAAGGCTTCATCGCCTTCGTCAAAATGCGCCAATTCATCTTCGCTCAAACCGGCTATCTCATGGGTAAATGCTTCGTCTGAGGTATCGAACACCGTCCATGCCCCACCTAACAGCGCACTTTCTGGCGCGGCATTTCCACCGCCGCCATCCTGTGCTTGAACTAAGCTTGCAACTGTCAACAAGGTGCCTGTAAGTAGAAAGACCTTGCCAATATGACGCATCATACATAGCTCCTTTTCAATATAAATTGTCTGGAGCTTTAGATATATCGGGAAGATGTTTAGATTTTGTGTAGAAAGGATTTTCGAATTGCAAAATATGGTAAAACCGCCTGATTAATCAGGGATGCCCCACGCCCGTAGAGTGCCATCTGTGCTCGCGGAATAGAGCGTGTTATGGTGCCACCAGAGCTGTGTAATATCGGTGATCCCCGTGCAACACCCAAATTGAAAGTCCTGATGAATACTGTCAACCAGATAGAATGGCTCATCCAGTCTAAAATGACCCTGTTCATTAATCATCCAGATTTGCACCGAAAAAGCCGCTTTCTCCGCCGGACTACCCGCACTGAGCGCCACATAACCATTTGGATGCCACGCCGTGGACGCCACACGGACGTACGGATGACGCTTCTGTTCTTCAAGCCAAAATTGTCGTTCATCCATAATTTCCCCGGAATAAATATCACGCACTTGTATCACAAAATATGCATTGAGGGTCAACCCAAAGCGGCCATCGGGTGATAGGCTATGGGGGGCCAGATAAGTACTGGTAGCTTGCCAGAGCAGTTCTTGGTCACGATATGCATAGAGGGTTTGGTCAGGCGTCAACGCATAGCTGTGGGAAAAGAGGATGACATCTCCGAAACTGGCTAAACCATAAATAGGCACCAGTTGCTGGCTCGGCTCAAATAGGGTTATTTCGGCTTGAGCATCGGGCAGACCGTCGGCATTTAACGGCAAAGAATAAAGCTTTAAATCTGATACTATAAAAATCCGGTCAGCGTGCCAAACCATCTCTGAAAAGGCATCGGGCAAAGTCCATTCAAGATCAGGTATGACGGTAAAACTGGCCAGATCAATAATCGTCAACGCACCGGAATAATGATTTAGCGCCAAATAACGGCTATCCGGTGAAAACGCCATTAAGAAAATATCCTCGGTCGGTTGCGGAATTTTGCCGAGTGTTTCACCGGTTTGCGTGTTTGTGATTTGAATAATCCAGCCGGATTGCACATCCCATTGCTTCGATGCCGTGAGCGCATGTTGGGCATCAAATGCCCCTGAATAGATCTGTTGACCTATGCGAAAGGTTAGCGGTTGAGTGGCAATGATATCCCAAGATGTCATATCAATTAAAATGAGTTGACCCCGACTGATTGAGACCGCGTACCCCTCATCAGGGGCGAGAACAAAGTTTTGGCGATCCATTGGATAATCAAGCTGGAAATCTTGTTTGAGGGCACCGGTTAGATTGTCCAAAATCGTGACGTATGTGATTTGATAACTAACCAAATCGCGTGCAATAATCGAATCCTTACCCTCGATGAGATGCGCTTCAGAGATATCGCGCGCGACTTCGAGATTGTCCCACGCAAGATTTTTAGTATCCAGCCGATGAATAATATGCGCATCAAAATCAACATAGTAATCCAAGATAACCGATTCTTTGTGGGGCGACGTTGTTAACCTTTGACTAGGTGTCGTTGTTGTTTCGAGACGCACCACCTCTTCCGGCTTATTTTCAGGCCACGCTACAATGGAGCTTATTTGCCAATCGCCACGAACGATCATTACACCGTCGCCCCAAATAAACGCCTCAATGCCCTTATATTTCAGCGGCAGAATCACAGGTACGTGGGTCTGAATATCGGTATCCGCAAACGTCCACTGATACAGCATATTGTCGCGCACGGTCTCGCCATCAACTACTCTTTTTTCCGAGTCCAGACCCACCGCTCCGAGTTCATGGCCAGCCAGCGCCCAATCGAAATCATTATTGAGCAAGTCTTCCACCAATAGCGTCACTAAATTGGTTTTGCTATCCCAAATATAAATGTTTGCACTGGTTCCAAAGGCCAGCCAGCGGCCATCGGGTGACCATTTCAAGCGTACAATTGGCAACGTAAAAAATCCAAAATTAGAAACTTCAGTAAACGTCGGTATCTCATACAGATAGACGCCCGTTTCAGTACCAGCCGCCAATAGATCAGCGGTGGGACTATAAGCGAGAACATTGATATAACCGGACCCTGTCCGCTGAATTTCTTCATAATCTGCCAAATGTAAAACGGTCTTATTGGCCGTCGAAAATAATGTAGCGGACAAGCCAATCATGATTACCAACACCCAACTGACATAAATACGCATCAATGATCTCCTTAGTCCGGAATGCCCCACGTGCGCACGGTGCCATCCATGCCAATCGAGTGCAATTCGTCGTCCTCCCACCACAGATGGGTTGCAATTCCATTAAGACTACAGCAATCAGTGAGCGGGGCATGAGCATCTAAAACAACTTCTGGTTTGTCGCGAAG
>JBNLCD010000594.1:0-3543 GCA_050303635.1 Anaerolineae bacterium | reverse complement strand
ATAGCGCGCCATCCGCTCAATTACCCCGCCAATGCCGAGAATAGCGAGTAACAAAAGGGCAGTGACAAGCCAAAATACAGGTTCCATCCAACTGATATTCAAGGGCACAGTACCCATAATCGAGTCGATTAATCCGCCGAGGATAGGTGCATTGGCAAATGAGAGATCAAGTTCGTGGGTCAGGCTAATTCGTTGGAGCTGAATTTGCGTCGCATCCACCAAGATTTGCCCCAACGTAATCATAATGCTAATAAAGAGAACAAAACGTAAATGACCTAAACGTTTTGCGGTATCTTTACTGCGGACTCGGCGCTCAAACACCCACACAATGGCGGCGGCAATGCCGAAGAAAGTGAGTAGGCCAGTTACTTGATCAAATTGATTATTAATCAGAATAATCCGCACAATTCGGAAACCAAAACCTACAAAGATAATGGTAAACAGACCAACGGGCAACGCCAACGCAATAGCGGTGATACCGGTAATCAACACCCCAATTTGCTGACCAATCAGAATGCCTGTGCGTCCGTAATATTCAAATCGTTCTTTAAAGCGTGTAAATATCAGTAAAATCGCAATGAAGAAGGCGGCAATCACCAACAATACGAGGAAGTCGGGCAATACATCGGGCAAACTACGATCACCTAAACGCGCCAAAGGCACAAGGAGTAGCCCAAATAATGCTAAGCTAGGGACGGTTTGGATAATACTCACACTATACAAAATGACGGGGGCAAGCCGTTCATCACGAGCGGCCCATAGTCCCTGACCGATCCCGATAATCAGGCCCGCTAAAATAGCCACAATGACATAGGATAAATGTTCAAAGAAATAAACTTCGAGTTCAGCGCCCCGCGTGCGATACTCTTCTACCACAGAATAACTATCTAAATGTTTGTCTACAAAGAGGAAGACAATAAGTAACGGTGCGATAATCGTTGCGAAAATAAGTGTCCCGCGCGATTGCCCCGATTGTTCTAGGTCACGAATCCCCGCAAAAAGCACAATATAGCCACCCAAAAAAGCCGCCAAAATCCCACCTGTTGGCAGGGCCCGTGGATTTGCAAAACGCAACTTATCCGCCGGTAAATAGTCGAAGAATAATTCGCGGGCTTGTTGCGCTTCAAGTTGTTGCTCATCCGTTGCATCGAGCGGCGCTTCAATTTCAGACAGAATATTACGCGCATAAATAGCAGGCATCAACAATGCCCCAGCCAGCATAAGTGTACCGAGGGCAACCAATAGCCCTGCGCGCTTATCCTGATTTTGATTAAAGGCTACTGCTAAGGGCAAGAGGCAAAGAATGAAGAATGCAATAAAGCGCAAATCCCCCTCAATTTCGAGGAGGTGGATGGTTAATCCCTTGTTGATAAGATCGGGTTTAATTTCCAAAATAGGTAGGAAAAACAAGCCAAAGGCGGCAATAATTGCACCTAGAATAGCACTCCGATTCACTGAAGCTATATCTTGCTTAAAAATCTGTGGCGTTTCTGTCAAAATATGTTTGTCCTAAAACCAATTTATTTAAGTTAAATGCTTAACCTGAGTTTTGGCTAAATCAAGGGCCTGAAGACCCTTGTTAAAGGAATAGACGAGGATTGCGGAGTCCCAGTCACTCCAAACTTAGTCATAACAAGGCGGCTTTAGCCTCTTGCCTGCGGGCCATTCAGCAATCATCCGCTTCTGACCTCAAACCAAAACACACGTTGCTTACTAAGTACACGCGATGATTGGGGAAAATCCCCAATCATCGTATTCAAATTCAATTCACCAAGCGAAGATCAGCTTTAATCAATAAAGCCATTGGTTTGCAAGAAGTCAGTTGCAACAGCGCTTGCATCTTCACCTTGAACTTCAACGCGGGCGTTCAGTTCTTGCATGGTATCGTTATCCAACAAACCAAAGATCGGATTCAAAATACCGGCAATTTCGGGATTAGCGCGGATGATGTCGCCACGGAATACGGGAGCGGCTTGGTAGACGGGTTGTGCGCCTAATTCGTCGCTCAATACAACGAAGTCATAGGTCAACAAAGCACCATCAGTACCATAAACCATGGCCACGTTGGCTTCGTCTTCATTCAAAGCACGGCTGGTTTGGGCTGGCGTTGCACCCGCAATAACTGTCATTTGGCCATCAGTGAGATCGAAACCATAGGTTTCTTCAAAGGCGGCCAAACCATCGGGGCGTTGGGCAAATTCGTCACCTGTGGAAAGCATGACATCGCCACCGTCATTTGCGTAATCAGCTAAATCTTGGGCGGTGAAAACACCATTTTCTTCAGCAAAATCGGTCTTAACAGCTAAAGCATAGGTATTATTGGCGGGGAAAGGACGCAACCAGATAAGATCGTTGATAGCGGCGTCATAGGCACTTACTAAAGCATAAGATAAGTAAGCATTTCCAGCGGTACCGTCGGGAATTTCTACCCAATCAAAATCGTTGAAGTAATTAGTAATGGCTGTACCGTTATATTCTGGATAGACATCAATTTCAGCATTGAGTAACGCTTCACGGTTAACATTCGTGCTACCGAGATTGGTCATATCTTCAACTTCATAACCAGCGTCAGTTAACGCAATGACAATAAGCTGACCTAAAACAATTTGTTCAGTAAATTGTTTGGAACCAACCCGAATCGGAGCATCTTGTGCGCTAACGGCGGAATCGCCAGAAGTAGATTGAACAGGGGTGTTTTGGGCATTCACAAGCCCAACCGAAATGGCACTAAGCAACACAAAAGCAACGATAGCGACACTGAGGAATTTCTTCACGGTGCGTAACTCCTTAGAAGTTATTTATTATGTAGTAAGATTAAAAACGATTTATGATCGTTGGAGGTTATAAAACAGCCGAAAACCTGCTGAGCAATGTCAGAAGTTTTGGAATTTTAGGAGAAATTTCAAAATGAGTTTTTCCTACCTCCGGAAACGGACAACAAAAAATGCCCATTGAGATGCATATTCTCTTTGAGCCAACGAAATGTATATCATGAACCTGTGGATTGGTGCGGTTCATGATAATTGAACCATAGAGAGCCTAACACATGAATGACAATTTTACAAGGCGATTCGCTTTTGGTTAAATAATATTAAATTTGCGACAGCGCTATCTGCCATATTTTTGGGAGTGGTTTCAGAGGAACCTGTTCATTGTGACCCGGAACAAGCACAGATTGGGTACCCATCAGAGGTATTGTAACGGCAATTGCCGCGTGAAGGCACATCGTAAAAGGGCAAAGTCTACGACGGGTAACGTCATGCAATCCGAAAAATCATGAGTATATTAAGGTTCCTCAAATTGCTACGGGGAACCTCTCAAATTTTGTTGTCCTCATGTTCCATTAATCTAGTGGGGGTTTTTAGGGAAATTGTCAAAATAAAGTCTGCAGATCAAGATCTTCTATTCACTATTTCGACATTCAAAACACTAATCGTCTGAATCTTTTGGTTTCCATTGTCCTGTAATGAACGGCGTCCAATCAACATCAGGATACCATTGGGTACCATCTGGCAAGATTGTATCCTCGTCAAAAATCGCTAG
>JBNLCD010000593.1:0-3545 GCA_050303635.1 Anaerolineae bacterium | reverse complement strand
ATGCGTAACATAATTGGTGCGCATATTGCGGTTGAGCGCATCTTCCAGTAAATCAGCCATCAACGGTCCGAGATCAATAAACAGACGCGCGAAACTTTCTGCTTCCGTAATCGCTAAGACCTGTTCCATCAAATTCAGCGCTGTGTCAACTTGATCATCCGCATAATAGGCCAAGGCGCGCAGAACCTGGATTTGAAGCAGTTGATCTTGCCAGTCACGCGACTGCATTTTTTCATGATAACGGTCTAACACCGCCAACGCGTCTTCGATTTCACCGATAGCAATCAAAACGCGCGCTTGGCTCAGCGGTAAGTCATGTTGTTCAGCCAAGACCTGCGCTTCAGCGTATTTTTCTTGAGCAAGCAAAATGCGCAAACGGGTCTCCACAATATTGGGAATATGTTCGGTCACCGGCTGTTCTTTGATACGCTGTTCGGCATTATTGAGGTAAATATTGGCATTGGCCAAATCGCCTTTGGCCAGCCGTATTTTAGCACTCAGCGTCTCGACAGCAACTTGGCGGTCGGTGTGTTCTTCCAAATTGGTGAATTGCGTGCTTTTTTCGAGATGATGTTCGGTGGCGTCCAGATCATTCCACTCATAATAGAGTTTGGCTAAGCCGAGATGACATTCGCCGGCAATGGGTAAAGGGCGTTCGCCCAGCATTTCAATAACCTGCTGATAGGTTTTATGGGATTCATGCAAGTGATTGGCTTTAAACAATAAGCCGGATAAACCCAACAAGGCCGTAATCGTGAAAATGTGATTACCTGATGCGCGCCCTTTAGCCACGACCTCTTCATAAGCTTCTTGGGCGGCATGGCGTTTGCCTTGCAAGTGATAGGCATAGGCCAGTTTCCATGCGGTTGAGGTGCGGAAAGCACTATTGTCTGGATGTAAATATTCGAGCGCTTCTTGAGAAAAAGCAATCATATCATCAATGCGCTTATAGGTGGCGGCCATTGTTGCCCGGGTGGCCGCAATGCGCCCGATAATATCGCGCGTCGCATCGTCGTCAATTTTGTGTTTTGCCAAAATAGCATCGGCGGATTCAAGCGCTTGTTCGGCGAGGGTGATTTGCCCTGTCACCAATAACACCGAGGCATACGTGCTCCATAATATGGGCATTTCATCAAGAATCGCGGTGTCTAAGGTTTTGAGCCAGTTCAAAACAGGAATTTCGCCACCGCGAAAATGCAGAGGCATCCCGCCGGATTCGATCAGGCCCGCCGCCCGTTCAATATCAGGGGCCACCGTAGCATGCCGAAACGCTTCTAATTCCAAACCCTCATTTTCATACCATGCGCTCGCCCGCAAATGTAAAGCGCGCAACGTTGCCGGAATGGTGCCATCCCCAATTTTCTGGTTTAAGCGTTGGCGCAGAAGGTCCGCAAAGAGATGATGATAACGATACCAACGCCGTTCATTATCCAGCGGAATGATGAAGAGATTGGCTTGCTCAAGATATTGGAGTGTTTCTTGACCGGAGATCGTATTATCTTGCAGAAGGGCATCACACAGCGGTCCGCATAAACGTTCGAGAATGGCCGTTGAGAGCAGAAATTCTTGGACATAGGGCGGTTGTTGGTTGAGAACTTCTTCGAGCAAATAATCCATCACAAAATAATGACTGCCCGTGAATGATTCAATAAATGCCGCAGTATCTTGCCGATGACCTTGTAAGGAGATCGCCGCCAATTGCAGACCCGCAATCCAACCTTCGGTCCGCGTTTCCAGTGCGCCAACATCGTCCGCGGATAATTCTAAACCCATCGCCTCATTTAAAAAGTCCGCACTTTCGGCGGCGGTAAAACGCAAATCAGTGACGCGCAATTCAACCATTTCCCCCCGCGCGCGTAAGCGTGCCAGCGGCAAATTCGGGTCTTCGCGTGTGACAATAACGAGATGTAAATGCGGCGGCATATGTTTCAGTAAAAAGGCAAGACCCTCATCAATGGTTTGATTTTCAATGAGATGATAATCGTCCAAAACTAAGCATAAATCATGCGTTACTGTCATGATGTCATTCAAAAGAAGCGTGAGTATATTTTCGAGCGGGGTCGGTTGGGGTGTTTGCAAGATCGCGAGGGCTTGTGCGCCGATACTGGCCTCAATATTTTGCAGACTCGCGATGAGATAGGCGGCAAAACGCGTCGGGTCGTTATCGCCCTCATCCAAAGAGAGCCAACTCGTGGCATAGTGATTATCCGCCACCCAATCACTGACGAGCGTGGTTTTACCAAATCCAGCTGGCGCTGAAATCAACGTGAGTTTACCCAGCACGGCGCTCTCTAATTGGGTAATAAGGCGCTCCCGATAGACGGAATTCGGACGTGAGGGGGGCATATATAGCTTGGTCGTTAGGATGGGTGTCGACATGGAAAAATTCGTTAACCTATGCGTTTAAGTGAGTGATGTTAATAATTTACGATGTAAGCGAACAACTCTTGGCTGACTAAATCCGATCATTCCTATTGATTATACGGGCGAGATAGGCGACAAGTTGCAAATTTAAGCTTGTTATTATTGTAACGTGAATTTTGGTAAAGCAAGGGTCTGATACGGTTGGATAAAATAATGGTGATATAAAAAAACGGGCGACACATGTGTCGCCCCTACAAGGGATGATCTCGACACGAAAAATATAGGTAGGGGTGCGGCATGCCTCACCCGCGTTTTAGTATCCCGTTATAAGCCCTTTGGTGTGAGTGTAATCCAACGCTGAGCTCAGCACCAAATCAAAATCCACGTTATTGTACACCTTCGCACCGAGCATGCTAACGTAAAGCGCTAAATTATCTTATCAGTTTTCCAACATCTGCCGAAACACCCGATAACAGCTTCTATTCTTCATAAAATTGATGGGCGTCGCGCGGAGTTCAGTTTATTGAGTTTTGCAATCTGCTAGATTGCGGAGTATGGTTGTGACATCTTCAAAATATTATTGGGAGAAGTTGGAATGTCTGAAGATCTACCTGTCCTCGATTTAGAAAATGTATATGCTCATTTCGATACCGAAAAAAATGTATCGTTTATCACCTATAAAGGAACCATCAACTCATCAACGACCAAGAAATATTATGATTGGGTCCGCGAATTACTAAAACTCATTGATCCCAACCGCACCCACGCCGTGATTTTTGATTTTCGTCAAGTCACTACGTTTGATCAGGGTAATCTTATTGCCGTCAAACGCCAGAGTGATTCCATCAGCCGCAATGAAGATCAAATTAATCATCCGGTAGCCTTAATTGTAGAAACGCTCTATCAAGAAAAAATGGTGCAAGTCTCCATGCAGTTATCCAAGACAAGTACGCGCCAGCGCATTGTTTATAGCATGGATGAGGCGTGGACTTTTATTGAAAGTTGGCATAAAACCCGCAATAAACAAGATTGATTTTAGGCATTGCAAATAACGGGTGAGGGACGCGCCTCACCCCTACGAATCTCACATTAGGTATAAAACCGTATCGGTAAATGTTAATTTGGAAAAATCCCCTGATATTCTTTGATCTAAGCGGCGAACCACACCGGGTCCGCCCTAC